>VBOS01000148.1 GCA_005893185.1 Candidatus Eiseniibacteriota bacterium | reverse complement strand
GTCGGCTAGGGCCGGATGTGGATTGCAGCTCATACTGGTCGGCGTATTGCCACGGAAGCCACTCGGCTCCCTCGAGAACCTCGATCTTAGACACTTCGTGCCCCACTTCGCACCCTTTAGCGCAGCCTAACGTTCAGCTTCAGGGGCGGCGCGAAGCGCCGTCCGCTGTAAGCTGTGTCCGACGACATTGCTACCAAACCTTCCACCACGGCTTGCGAGGAGCTGCGTGTTCACTCGGTTTCCTACTCACAGGCCTCTCAGGATAGGCAGTCCCTGAAATGTGGTGCTGGAAGATGCCGTTCGGGGCCTCACTCGATGACGCTCCGGGGACTGGGAACTCAATCTTCCTGCCGAGCAACAAGTTGCTGACTAGGAAGTGCAGCAGTTCTGAGTCGTAGACGTCGTCTGTCGCTTGGTACTGGGTTGGATTCCGGTTCACCAGCACGCGGCGAACGGCGTACTTCCCAGCTTTCTCTTCCAACTCCACCTGGTATATGCAGATCCCTGTCCAGCTGCGATGTAGGTGCAGGGTTGTCCCATCAAGATAGATGAACCACTTATCCTCCATCTCCTGGGGGACCAGGCCGCGAGAGATCTTCTCGAATTCGTCCGAAGAGAACTCCTCGCTATAGCTCAGGATGGCCGTCTCCGGAGGCATCGGTTGGGTCTCCCAAGAATCCTTGCGTGCGTTTTCCATCTCAGTCAGTCGTCGAACGCTCGCCTCAGCGGCGCGCGCGCCTCGCGCGCGACCGCGGGAGGCGAGTGTTAGCCGGCCTTGTTGTAGGGCGGCCGCCGTGACTCGGCCTCAAAGGCTTCTCGAAGGCGAGTTCATAACGGCGGGCCGGGTCGTCGAAGTTGACGAGTTTCGGGTCGAACCGCTCGGGGTCAAACCGCCTTCCGAGCCACTGAAGAGTGCTCTCGTACTCCTCGTGCGTGGGCGTCCGTAGCACGCTCAGTAGGTCTTCATAGCCTCCGACGCCGCCACAGTCCTCCGGCGGACAGGCTCGGGCACCGCCGATGCATAGCGGGTACTTCTGGCCCGGCTGCGCCAGGCGGATCGCCTCCAGCGTC
>VBOS01000144.1 GCA_005893185.1 Candidatus Eiseniibacteriota bacterium | reverse complement strand
GCGCGGCAGCTCTGCTCGCGGGGCTCTCGCGCTACGACGGGCCGCTCGGCTCGCCGCGCGGGCTGGTGCGCGTGGCCGCCGAGAACCGCGCGCCGGGGGAGCCGGTGGTGGAGTTCGGCCGCTTCGACGCCGGGCTCCCTTTCTACCTGCGCGAGCCCGTGCGCCTGCTCGAGGTGCCGCGCGAGCGCGTCTTCGACGAGCCCGGCGCCCGTGCGCGCATCTTCGTCACGCGCGATTCACTGCCCACGCTGGTCGAGGCGCACGGGCGCGTGTGGCTGCTCGGCCCCGAGGCGGAGTGTCCCTCGCTCGCACGCGATGCCGGGCTGCGCTACGAGGCGCTGGCGCGCTGGCGCGGCAGTGCGCTCGGAATCCTCACGCGCTGAGTCGCCGGGCGAAATTCACCCACAGTCGAGCCGATTCCGGGCCGATAACCCGGCGGGCAGGCGGCGCTCCCCGCCCTGTCCTCGAGCAACCCCACGCCCTTGGCCGTCGGGCGCCTGTTCGTCCACGGGGGCCACGCATGCGCAGACCGGACGGAATGAAGATCCCGCGCGGGACGGTGGCGAGCCCCGGCGCGACGGGCTCGCAGCTCTCGGTTCTCGAATGCCATCCCCATCCGCGCATCCTGGTCGTCGATGACGACCCACAGATCCGGGGCGTGCTCCTGCGCCTCCTCTCCCGCTTCAAGGGCTCGGTCGTCCAGGCGGCATCCGCGGAGGAGGCTCTGGCAGCGCTGCGGGAGACGCCTCCCGACCTCGTCCTGCTCGACATCGGCCTGCCGGGACGGAACGGGCACGTGGTGCTGGGCGAGATCCGCGCGAGCGCGGACCTGCGCCTCGTGCCGGTGGTGATCCTGAGCGCAGCCGGAAGCCGCGACGACAAGCTGCGCGCGCTGCGCGGCGGCGCGACCGATTTTCTCGCGAAGCCGTTCGACGCGGAGGAGCTGACGACGCGGCTCCAGTCGCTGCTCCAGCTCAAGGCCTTCACCGACACGCTCGAGGAGGCGGAGAAGGTGATCGTGGCGCTCGCCCGGACCATCGACGCCCGCGATCCCTACACGGCGCTCGGCCGGCAGATCGGCATGCCGGAGGCGGAGCTGACCGCGCTTCGGCAGGGTTGCCTGTTCCACGATCTCGGCAAGATCGCGATCCGCGACGAGGTGCTGCTCAAGCCCGGGCCGCTCACGCCCGAAGAATACGAGGAGATGAAGCGGCACACGGTCCTGGGCCGCGACCTGCTGCAGCCCATGAAAACGCTGGCCCGCGCACTTCCCGTCGTCTACCACCACCACGAGCGCTTCGACGGCTCCGGCTATCCCGAGGGCTTGAGCGGGGAAACCATCCCGCGCATCGCGCGCGCAGCTGCGATCGCGGACGCGTTCGACGGCATGACTTCGGATCGCCCGTATCGTGATGGCCTGTTCGGGCGGGAGGCGCTCGACGCGCTCGAGAACGAGACGCGCGCCGGGCTGTGGGATCAGGCGCTGGTGGAGGAGTTCCGCGGCGTGATGGAGA
>VBOS01000015.1 GCA_005893185.1 Candidatus Eiseniibacteriota bacterium | reverse complement strand
CACGGTGATCTCGGCCCCCCGCGCGCCGCTCGACACGCGCTTCGACTACGAGAAGTTCTACGACATGCGGGGCCGCTTCGAGCGTTGCACGCGGATCCACCGCCAGATGCTGGCGGTGCCGCCATCGGCCATGGAAGAGCGAACGCGCCTCGCGTGGGCGATCAACATGTACAACTACCTGGTGATCGAGACGGCCACGGAGAACCTGCTGATCCCGGGCCACGGCCGGCAGCGCTACCTGGGACCCAACGCGATCAACACGCGCAAGGGCCCGTTCTTTCGGGCCCCGGTGGTCGAGGTCGAGGGACGGTCCTACTCGCTCGACCAGTTCGAGCGGCACTTCATGCTCGCCGATTTCGACCCTGCGACCGGCGGGCCTCCGCCCGCGTCCCTCGATCCCCGCGTCCACTTCGCCGTGGTCTGCGGAGCGCTCGGGTGTCCGCCGCTCCAGCCGCGCGCCTACCGCGGGGACTCGCTCGAGATCCAGCTCGATGCCGCGACCCGGAACGCGCTTGCGCTCCCTCGTCATCTGAAGTTCCGGGAGGAAACCGGCATCGTGGAAGCGAGCGCCATCTTTCACTGGTACATGGCGGACTTCGGAGGCATGGACAAGGCGTTCCGCTTCCTCCTCAAGTACGCGCCCGCGAAGACGCGGGCCGGGATCGAGCGCCGCAAGATCACATCGATCTCGGGAATGATCCCGTGGGACTGGAACCTGAACCAGACCGAGCACAAGAAGGAGATCTGAGCGGCTCGCCCGGCGCTCGGTACCCACGCGCGGGAACCGCGGCTCCAGGTCCGGTCCAACCCCCGTTTCTTGGCTCCGGGCACGACCTCCAGTTACCGCAGGACATTGCCGATAAGCCACTTTGCGGCCAAGACTTGCCGCATGGTACAGGTTGCCGTAATTCGTTCCCCGGGCCGCGACCCGGCCCACGGCTCGTCGTACATCTTCCAGCGAGCGAGGCTCCCTTGTTCTCCTTTTTCCCGAAAGAAGAGGACTTCTTCGGCCTGTTCCGCAAGCAGGTGGCGATCGTCCGCCAGGGCTGCGACCACCTCCACGACATGGTGAAGGCGTACGACCGTCTCGAGGAGCGGGCGGCCGATCTCAAGAAGATCGAGCACGACGGCGACATCGTCACCCACGACATCTTCGATCGCCTGAACCGCACGTTCGTCACGCCCATCGACCGCGAGGACATCCACGACCTGGCGAGCGGGCTCGACGACGTCCTGGACTCGGCCGAGGCGATCGGCAGTCGGCTCGTGCTGTTCAACATCCAGCGCGCCACCCCCGAGGCGCTCAAGCTGACGAGCATCCTCCGGCAATGCGGCGTTCAGCTCGAGCAGGCCGTTGACCATCTCAAGGTCTTCCAGAACCTCAAGGCATTCACGATCGAGCTGAACCGGCTCGAGAACGAAGCGGACGCCATCTCACGCGAAGCAGTTGCCGACCTCTTCAGCGGCCGCCACGAGACCCTCGACGTGCTGCGCTGGAAGGAAGTGTACGGACGCCTCGAGGCCGCCACGGACCAGTGCGAGGACGTGGCCAACGTCATCGAAAACATCGTGATCAAGAGCCGGTAGGCGGCCGTGGGCATCCCGCTCCAGATCTGGTTCATCATCCTCGTCGCCCTGGCGTTCGACTTCAGCAACGGCTTCCACGACGCGGCGAACTCGATCGCCACCATGGTGAGCACGCGGGTGCTCTCCCCGCGGGCGGCGGTGATCTGGGCGGCCGTCTTCAACTTCGTCGCCTTCCTCGTCCTCGGGGTCCACGTCGCGAAAACGATCGGCAAGGGCGTGGTGGATCCGTCGGTCGTCACTCCGCTGCTCATTCTCGCCGGCCTGATCGGCGCGATCATCTGGAACCTGACCACGTGGTGGTACGGCCTGCCGTCATCCTCCTCGCACGCGCTCATCGGCGGATTCGTGGGGGCGGGGATCGCCGCAGCCGGACCCAAGGCGATCATCGTGAAGGGGATCGTCAAGATCGCCTGGTTCATCGTGCTTTCGCCTTTGATCGGGATGGCGCTCGGCTTCATCCTGATGTTTCTGGTAACGTTTCTCTTCCGCAGGGCGACGCCGCACCGGGTCCATGGACTCTTCCGCTGGCTCCAGTTCGTCTCGTCCTCGGCCTTCAGCCTCGGTCACGGAGGGAACGATGCCCAGAAGACGATCGGGATGATCGCCGCCCTCCTCTACTCCACCGGCTACCTGCACGGCGAGTTCCACGTGCCCTTGTGGGTGGTGATTGCCGCCCAAACCGCGATCGGGCTCGGCACCATGGTCGGAGGCTGGCGCATCGTGCACACGATGGGTATGAAGGTGACCAAGCTGCGCGTCGAGGGCGGCTTCTGCGCTCAGGCGGCGGGCGCGATCACGCTGATCGGCGCCACGCTCAGCGGCATCCCCGTTTCCACGACCCACACCATCACCGGCGCGATCATGGGCGTGGGCTCGACGCGCCGGCTGTCGGCGGTGCGGTGGGGAGTCGCGGGCGGCATCGTGTGGGCCTGGCTGCTCACGATCCCGGCCTCCGCCGTGATGTCGGCCATCAGCTTCCTGGTGCTGCGGATCTTCTGGCGCACGTAGCCGTCGAGTGAAACCGCTCGACCTCGTGGTCGTGGGCGGCGGGATCGTCGGGCTCGCGGTGGCGCGTCTCGCAGCCCGCAACCGCCTCTCCGTCGCCGTGCTCGAGCGTGGCGACCTCGCATGCGGCACCAGCAGCCAATCGAGCCACATGCTCCACGGCGGGCTGCGCTACCTCGAGTACGGGCAGTTCGCGCTGGTGCGCGAGTCGCTGGCGGAGCGCGCAGCTGTGGCCCGCATGGCGCCGGCCCTCGCGCGCCCCTGCCGCTTCCTCGTGCCGCTCTATCGCGGCGGCCGGGTGGCGCCGTGGAAGCTGCGTGCCGGCCTCGGGCTCTACGACTGGCTCGCCGGACCGCGCTCGCTCGCGAGGCATGGCTTCGTCGGAGCGCGCGAGGCACGTGCGCTCGAGCCCGCGCTTGCGCCCGAGGGGCTGCGCGGCGCCGGGCTCTACTCCGACGTGGTGATGAACGACGCGGCGCTGGCGGTGGCTGTGGCGCGCGACGCCGCGGCCCACGGCGCCCAGATCCACACGCGCATCGAGGTGGTCGGCGCGAAGCCCCTCGATGACGGCGCCATCGAGATCGCAGCCCGCGATCTCGGCAGTGGCACGGTGCTCGAGTTCCCGGCCCGGGTGGTCGTCAATGCCACCGGACCCTGGTGCGACGAGACGCGCAGGCGGCTGCTCGCCGGGCTTAGGCCCGGCGATCCCGACGTCGCGCCGCTGCTCCGTCCCTCCCGCGGCTCGCACCTCGTCTATCCCGCGCTCACCCAGCGCCACGCCCTGCTGCTCACGGCGCGCTCCGACGGTCGCGTGATCTTCGTGGTCCCGTTCGGAGGACACTCGCTGGTGGGCACGACCGAGATCGAAACGCCCTCTCCCCCGCCGGCGGAGGCGTTCCGGCCGAGCCTCGAGGAGCTGCGCTACCTGCGCCGCGAGCTGGCGAAGGCGCTGCCACCGGTCGCCGAGTACCGGCCGATCGCCGCCTTCGCCGGCGTCCGGCCGCTGCTGCGCGCGGAGGAAGCCGTGGGGCGCGCCTCCCGCGAGCACCGCGTGATCGAGGAGCACGGCCTCGTCACCATCGCAGGCGGCAAGTACACGACGTTCCGCACCATGGCGCAGGACGTCCTCGCACACGTCGCGCGACGCAAGCTGCGCCGGGAGCCCATCCGCGACTCCGATGACCCGCTGCCCGCGCCGATCGCGGCCGGCGCGGCCGTCGAGCTGGTCGCTCGCCACGCGGTCGAGCACGAGTTCGCGCGCGCGCTCGAGGACGTCATGCGGCGCCGCACGCTCCAGTGGCTCGAGCCCGACCGCGGGCGTATCGTGGCGCGCTTCATGGCGGCCAACATGGGCAAGGAGCTGGGCTGGAGCGCGGCGCGGACCAGCGAGGAGATCGAGCGCTGCTGGACGCGAAGGGCGACGTGCGCGGGCGCGGCTACGCCGAGCTGCCGCAGCACTTCCCGCGCCCCGGCTGGGTCGAGCACGACGGCGATGAGATCTGGGCGAGCGTGCTGGGCGCCGTGCGCGCGGCCCGGGGCGCCGCCGACGGCGGGATCGCCGCGATCGGGATCACCAACCAGCGCGAGACCACGATGCTGTGGGAGCGCAAGAGCGGCCAGCCCGTTGCGCGCGCGATCGTGTGGCAGGACCGGCGCACCAGCGAGCGCTGCGCCGCGCTCAAGCGCCTAGGGCTCGAGGCCGGGATCCGGCGGAAGACCGGGCTCGTCCTCGATCCCTATTTCTCGGCGACCAAGCTCGAATGGCTGCTGCGCCACGAGCGCGGGCGCGCCACGCGTGCCAGGCGCGGTGACCTCGCCTTCGGCACCGTGGACACGTGGCTGCTGTGGAAGCTCACGGGCGGCGAGGCGCACGCCACCGATCCCACCAACGCGTCGCGTACCATGCTCTTCGGCCTGCGTGGGCGGAGCTGGGACGATGCGCTCCTCGCGCGCTTCGGGGTGCCGCGCGCCGTGCTGCCCGATGTGCGCCCCTCGAGCGGCGAGTTCGGGCGTACGCGCGGCGTCCCCGGCCTGCCCGAAGGCGTGCCGATCGCCGGCATCGCAGGCGACCAGCA
>VBOS01000143.1 GCA_005893185.1 Candidatus Eiseniibacteriota bacterium | reverse complement strand
ATCGTCGGCGCCGCCGTCTACCTGGCGAGCCAGGCGTCGAGCTTCACCACGGGAGCCGTCATCCGGGTCGACGGCGGCGCTGCGTGAACAGTGTCTCGCTTCGCGCGCCACGCGGTCTGCTCTCCCCTGACCCTCGCCTCTGCCATCGGCCTCGACGTCCTCCGCGACGGCGGCAACGCGGTCGATGCCGCCATCGCGACGAACCTCGCGCTGGCGGTCGCCTATCCGCACATGTGCGGCGTCGGCGGCGACCTCCTCGCCATGGTGTGGGCCGACGGCGCGCTCGCCGGGCTCAACTCGAGCGGCGGGCTGCCCGCGGCCGCGGCGCTGCCGCCCGAGGGTGTGCCCGAGCGCGGCATCGGCTCCGCGACCGTCCCCGGCGCCCCCGCCGGCTGGCGCGCCCTCGCCGAGCGCTTCGGGACGCGGCCGCTGCGCGCGCTCGCCGCGCCCGCGATCCGTCTCGCCCGCGAGGGCGTCGCGCGCGCGCCCGGGCTCGCGCGCATGACCGAGTGGTCGCGTGCGGTGCTCGACGCCGAGGCGGCGCGCATCTTCCTCGCCGACGGGCCCGTCGTGCAGCCCGACCTCGCGCGCACGCTCGAGGACATCGAGGGCTTCTACGAGGGACCCGTCGCGCGGCGCACGCCGCCGCCGTTCACGCCCGCGGACTTCGCCGCCCACCGCGCGGAGTGGGTCGAGCCGCGGCGCGCGCCCTTCGCCGGCGTCGAGGTGTGCGAGCTGCCGCCCAACAGCCGGGGCCACCTCGTCCTCGAGGCGATCCGCCGCCTCGAGCCGCTCGACGGGCTCCGCCCAGAGGACGCGGAGTTCCACCTCCGCCTGATCCGCGCGCTGCGCGCCGCCGCCCCGGCCGGCGACACCATATATATGTGCGTCGTCGACGGGCGCGGCATGGCGGTCAGCCTGAGCCAGAGCCTCTTCATGGCGTTCGGGAGCGGCGTGGTGGTGCCCGGGACCGGCGTCCTGCTCCACAACCGCGGCGCCTACCACACGCGCGCGACGTATCGGGGCGGCGCGCGCCCGGTGCACACGCTCGCGCCCGCGATGGCGCTAGGCGGTGGTCGCCCGCGTCTCGTGTTCGGCACCATGGGCGGGGAGGCGCAGGTGCAGATCCACCTCCAGCTCCTCGCCCGCATCCTGGTCGCCGGCGAGCCGCCGGAGCGAGCGATCGCCGCCCCGCGCTGGACGTTCACGACGGCGATGCTCCTCGTCGAGGCGGGTCTCCCGGCGCTGGCACCCCCCGGCCTCGAGGTCACCCCGATGCCGGTCGCCGACCTGGCCGGCCACGCGCACGCCATCCTGGTCGAGGAGGGCGGGCTGCGCGCGGCGTGCGACCCGCGGGCGGACGGCGGACCGGTGGGGGAGTAGCGGGGTTCGCGGGACCGGGCGTTCCGCCTTCCTGGCAATCTTGGTGTAGGACAGCACCTGCCCGGAGTACCGGCACCCCAATTCGAACAGCCGCCGGAGAAGCGCGGGCTTGTCGACGCGCGTGAGGCAGCAGGACGTCGCGCGCGATCGTGGTCTCGACCAGCGCGTCCAGGATGTAGCGCCGCCAGCGGCCGGGCGCGTGGGCGAGGCTGACGTGTTTCATGGTCGGCTCCGCCATGTCGCGCCTCCTTCTTAAGCCGGCTCCAGCACCACGGGCAGGCGGGTGACGCCGCGGAAGACGATGCTCGGCGGGATCGGCAGCGGCGCATCGTCCACCCGCCGGAAGCGCCGCGTGCGCGCGAGCAGGACCCGCAGCGCCACCTCGGCCTCCAGCGTCGCGAGCGACGCCCCCAGGCAGTAGTGCGGCCCGAAGCCAAAGGCGACGTCCGGCTTCTGCTCGCGCCCGATGTCGAACACGTCGGCGTGCTCGAAGACCGCTTCGTCCCGGTTCGGAGGAGAAGCGTAAGACCTCCTCCACCGCCGCCGGCACGCGCGACGGGTCGGCGCGCAGCGCCGCGAGCGCCTCGGGGTTCGCGAGCAGCGCGAGCACCGCGTTGCCGATGAGATGTGTCGTGGTCTCGTTGCCCGCGACCAGGAGGAGGATCAGCATCGCGAGCAGCTCCGCGAAGGAGAGGCGCGAGCCCTCGAGCTCCGCCGCCACCAGCGCGGAGAGGAGGTCGTCGCGCGGCTCGCGCCGCCGCGCCTCGACCAGGCGCACGAAGTAGGCCTCGAGCTCGCCCCGCACCCGCCGGAGCGTGGCGACGCGCTCGGGCGGGGCGACCTCGAAGAAGGCGGTGCCGAGCGGCGCCACGAGCGCGTTGGACCACGCCCTGAACTGTGCCCGGTCCTCGGCCGGCACGCCGATCAGCTCGGCGATGACGACCACCGGCAGCGGGTAGGTGAGCGCCTCGACCAGGTCGACCT
>VBOS01000147.1:6120-6317 GCA_005893185.1 Candidatus Eiseniibacteriota bacterium | reverse complement strand
GCCGCCGAGTGGCTGGCCGCTTGGCATCCGGCCGGGGCGCCCGTTGCGCTCTGCCCGGTCGCGGGTCATGCGACCAAGCGCTGGCCGGAGGCGGGTTGGGTGGCGTTGGAGGAAGCGCTCGCCGGGCGGGGAACGCCCCGGCTCTACTTCTCGCTCGAATCGGAGAAACAGGCGCTCCCCACGCTGGCCGCGCGCGT
>VBOS01000147.1:0-5976 GCA_005893185.1 Candidatus Eiseniibacteriota bacterium | reverse complement strand
GCATGATGGAGCTGACGCCGGAGCATGTGCTGGCCGCGCTGGAGCGGATCGACGCGCGGCGGGCGCCGGACTAGGATCGGTCGCCCGGACTCCCTGGTGGGCCTCCCGTGCACATTCCGGGCGTAGGTCCGTTCGATTCGGACCATCCGGGCTTCTCTGCAATGGCGCGGCGACGATCCGCCCGGGCGCTTGAGGCTGCGGTGATTCGTCGCCTATAGTGCGTGAATGACCGAAACCAAAGACACGAGCCACTTCGTCGAGGATCTCACCGACCAGTCGGACGACTTCTCGCGCTGGTACAACGAGGTGGTGCGCAAGGCGCAGCTCGCCGACTACGCGCCGGTCCGCGGCTGCATGGTGATCCGCCCGTACGGCTTCGCGCTGTGGGAGAACATGCAGCGGCTGCTCGACGAGCGCATCAAGGCCACAGGCCACCAGAACGCCTACTTCCCGCTCCTCATCCCGGAATCGCTGCTGGCGCTCGAGGCCGAGCACGTCGAGGGCTTCGCGCCCCAGGTGGCGTGGGTCACGCACGGCGGCGACGAGAAGCTCGAGGAGCGCTACTGCGTGCGCCCCACCAGCGAGGCCATCATCTGCAAGATGTACTCGCGCTGGATCGAGTCCTACCGCGACCTCCCGGTGCTCATCAACCAGTGGTGCAACGTGATGCGCTGGGAGAAGGTGACACGCCTGTTCCTGCGCACCGCCGAGTTCCTGTGGCAGGAGGGTCACACCGCGCACGCAACGGCGGAGGAGGCCCAGAAGGAGACGCTGCTCGCGCTCGAGTTCTACCGGGACTTCGTCGAGCGCGACCTCGCGATCCCGGTGTTCTGCGGCCCCAAGAGCGAGGCCGAGAAGTTCCCGGGCGCCGACATGACCTACAGCCTCGAGGCGCTGATGCGCGACGGCAAGGCGCTCCAGGCCGGGACCTCGCACAACCTCGGACAGCACTTCGCGAAGGTGTTCGACATCACGTTCCAGGACGAGCAGGGCAAGCGCCAGTTCGTCTACCAGACGTCGTGGGGCATGACGACCCGCATGATCGGCGCCCTCACCATGGTTCATGGCGACGACCAGGGGCTCAAGCTCCCGCCCCGCGTCGCGCCGATCCAGGCCGTGGTCGTGCCGATCTGGCGCAAGGAGGCGGAGAAGAGCGCGGTGCTGGAGTTCGTCGGCCGCGTGCGAGCGGCGCTCGACCGGGTGGTGCGGCTCTACGTGGACGACCGCGACCAGTACACCCCCGGCTGGAAGTACAACGAGCACGAGATGCGCGGCGTCCCGGTGCGGCTCGAGATCGGCCCGCGGGACGTGGCGAACGGCGCGGTGATGAGCGTGCGGCGCGACAACCGCGCGAAGGAATCCATCCCGCTCGGCGCCCTGGGCCAGCGGGTCCCGGCGCTGCTCGCCGAAGTGCAGCAGGCGCTCTTCCGGTCGGCCCTCGAGTTTCGCGACCAGAACACGGCCCGCGCCTCGACGCTCGCGGAGATCGAGGCCCACTTCGCCGAGCGCCGCGGCTACGTGGCGGTGCCGTGGAAGGACGAAGCTGCGCTCGAGGCCCAGATCAAGGAGCGCACCGGGGCGACGCTGCGCTGCGTGCCGCTCGCGACCGGGAACTTCACCGGGCTCGGTGCAGACGGCGAGCGCCTCGCCCTCTTCGCACGCGCCTATTAGGGACCCGACGCCGCCCGCACTAGGGACCCGCGATGGAACGCGTGCTGGTCCGGATCCCCAACTGGCTGGGGGACGCGCTGCTCGCGCGTCCGCTGCTCCACGCGCTGCGCCGCGCGCACCCGCGGGCATCGATCCGGGGGGTGGGCCCTAAGCCGATCCTCGAGCTGCTCGCCTCCGATCCGGTTGCCGATGCGTGGGAGGGGTGGCCGGAGCGATCCGATGCTCGGGCCGCGCTGATCGCACGGCTGCGCGCCTGGCGGCCGGACGCCGCGCTGGTCCTCCCGCCATCGTTCTCGAGCGCGTGGTTCGCGTGGCGCGCAGGCGCCCGCGTGCGCATCGGCTACGGGCACGAGGGCCGGAGCCTGCTGCTCACGGGCGCCCTCCCCCGGCCGGCGCGCGGGGAGCGGCACCTGAGCGACGAGTACCTGGAGCTGGGCCGCATCCTCGGTGTCGCCGCCTGCACGCCGCCGGCGCTCGCCGTGGGTTCGGCGGCGATGGAGGAAGCACGCGCGCTGCTGCGCGCTCGCGGCCTCGCGGGCGAGCGGATCGCGATCGTCGGGCCCGGCGCGATCTACGGTCCCGCCAAGCGCTGGGAGTCGGAGAGGTTCGTGGCGCTCGCGTCCGCGCTTGCCCGCGACGGGTTCCGCGTGCTCGCGTGCGGCGCACCCTCCGAGCGAGCGCTGTGTGCCGAAGTCGCATCTCGCGCCGGGAGCGGCGCACTCGCGCTCGCGGGGGAGACCGGCCTCGCGCTCCAGGCTGCGCTGTGCGCGAGCGCCGCGCTCGCTGTGTGCAACGACTCGGGGCTCGCACACCTGGCCGCCGCGGTCGGAACCCCGACGGTTGTGATCTTCGGGTCCACGAGCAGCGCGTGGAGCGCGCCGCTCGGGCCACGGGTGCGGGTGGTGCAGCGCGCCTGCCGCGAGGTGGCGGTGTGAGGCCGGCGCGCGGCTTGGGCGGAAGGCCGCCGTCATGAGAGCGATCGTTCACGCCGGCGCGCTCGCCGCCGGATCCGCGCGCATGCTGCGCGCGGCGGCCGGGCTCGAGCGGCGCGGGCACGCCGTGCTCTGGCACGGCGCGGCCGCGACGCGGGAGACGGCCGGCAACGGCAGAGCTGCGCACGGGGGCGGCGGCGCGGGCGCCGACACAGCGCGCGGGCCGCTGCGCGCCGACGTCGTCATCGGCAGCTCGCGCTCGCCGCTTCGCACAGCGTGGCTGGGCTGGAAGGCGGGAGCGCATTGCATGGTGCTGGCGCTGGAAGCGGAGCGCGTGCGCCGCTGGGGCCCGATCGAGCGCTTGGCATGCCACTCCCTCTACACCGCTGCGCTGGCTGAGCCGGCCGAGCGCGATGCGCTGCGCGCCCATTCGGGCGGCCTCGAGCTCGAGAGGATCGGCTTGTGGTCCGACGAGCCTCCGCCGCCGGAGCCGGATCCCGCGCACCCCGACACCGAGTGGCTGGAGCGGGCCTGCGAGCGGGCGATCGCGCGGCACCGCGGGCGCGCACCGCGCCCGGCGGTGTTCCTCGATCGCGACGGCACGCTGGTGGTCGAGCGCGGCTATCTCTCCGACCCCGACGACATCGAGCTGCTCCCGGGTGTCGCGCAGTCCCTGCGCAGGCTTCAGGCCGCGGGCTACCCCGTGGTGGTGGTTTCGAATCAGTCTGGCGTGGGACGCGGACTGTTCCCGGAGTCGCGGGTTCACGACGCGATGGCGCGGCTGCGCATGGGCCTGCGCGCCCGCGGCGTCGAGCTCGAAGCGGTCTACTTCTGTCCCCACCGCCCCGATGCCGGATGCGCCTGCCGCAAGCCCGGCATCGCGCTGCTGGAGCGCGCGGCCGACGATCTGCAGCTGGCCTTGCGGCGCTCGGCGATGGTGGGCGACAAGCTGCTGGACGTCCAGACCGGCCACCATGCCGGCGCCCTGGGGCTCCTGGTGCGGACCGGCTATGGGCGCTCCGAAGAACAGCAGATCGGGGGCGAGGCGAACGGCCCGAAGCCCGATGCTGTGTGCGACGACCTGCCGGCGGCCGTGGAGTGGATTCTCGAGCGCGGAGAGGCCGGCGAAGCTTGAGCGGGCGGGAGGGTGCGCGCAGCCTGGGCGGGGCTCAGCGGTCGGTCTGCAGCTCGAGCCGGTAGCTCGCGTCGCGCCGGACCGGAAGATAGAGCACGACGTAGCCGCTCACGCGCGCCTGGTCGGGCGTGATCCAGTGCCCGCTCACGAGGTCCTCGAGGCGTGCGGGATAGGCGCCCTTCTCGCGCCGATAGAGCTCGAGCGCCGCCCGCAGGTTGCGGAGCTGAACGGCCGCGAACACGTCGTGCTGGCGGCTGGGGGGCGCGGCCATGGCCAGCTCCAGCCCGGCGCGACGTCCTGCGAAGAGGATCCCCACGACCGCGACCAGCACGACCAGCTCCCACAGCACCGGGCGTCGCGGCCCGTCGCGCTTCGCGGCGCGGGCCGGCTTGCCGGCCTCACTGGGCTCCCGCCGGCCGGCCAGCTCGATCCACTTGGCTTCGAGCATCCGCTGCAGCGCTTCGTAGGCCTCGTACTCGCTGAGCGGCGCCATGCGCACGGTCTCTTCGACGGTGTGCTGGCCGTCCACGGTCCCGAACATGTCGCGCTCGGCTTGAGACACCGCTTCTTTGGGGCCCGGCAGATCGCGCACCGCGATCAGGCTGTAGGGATCCCTGAAGATGGAGACAAAGCGTTTCTGCTCGTCCACGCGGCGCGAGGCCTCGAGCAGCGACGGCTCGAGCCCGAGCTTGACGTGCGGCGCGTGAGGCCAGCGCTGGTTGGGGTCGAAGCGGTAGCTGCCGTTTTCCCAGCGCACGAAGCGCATGAGGTCGTCGAGGATCAGGCGCTCGATGAACTCCGCGAGCTCGGTCGCGTCGAGGTATCCGCCGGTCAGCAGCAACTCTTCGGCGTCGCGGTTCGACTCCTTCTGGATCGCGACCAGCCCCAGGACCTGCTCTTCGCTCAGGCGGTGCACCTTGCGCAGGAAGGCGAGCAACGAGTCCTCGCGCGTGACGCCCGGGCTGCGCGTGGAGACGATCTGTCCCTCGAGGAGGTAGATCGAGGCGCGCTCGGTGTTCCACTCCATGGAGAGACAGCCGGTCTTCTTCTGACTTCCCAACAGCTGCATGATCTCGGGGACCGAGAAGTCGCGGAGGTTGCCCTGAAGTGCCACGGCGCGATCCTTCAGGCGGCCTGGGCCGGCAGGCGACGGGGCGCCTGCGCGGCGGGGCGGAGCGTGGAAGTTGTGAGGGCTGCGGCGTGGCGGCTCGCCCGCGCAGCCAGCGAGAAATAGCCAGCGATCGAGACCGCGTAGATCGCCGCCCCAACGGCGATGCGTAGGCCCGACGACGGTAGGCGGTCGAATCGCCCGACCAGGGGCTCGAGCTCGAACGGCAAGGGCGTTCCCGCGAAGGGCCCGACCAGCAGCAGCCCGATGGCGATCACGAGGAGCGGCGTCAGCGCGCGCCGGAAGGCGATCAGGCCGAAACCCGGAACGAGGACGGCGAGAACGGTCCGCGTCACGCTCCGGAGCTTCCCGACCTGACGCTGGCTGCGCTTCAGCAGCACGCGGGCGAAGTCGGGATTCTGGGCGCGGGTCTCGAGCCCCGCGCACTTCCGGCACAGCGCCACCTCGCGGCGGCGCTGGGAGCAGCGCCGGCACACGACCTTTCCGCAATTGCTGCAAGCGCGAAGCGGCAGCGCCCGGTGGCCGAGCCAGCCCAGCAGCGGCGCGACCAGCCCGCAGGCGGCGGCGATCAGGCTGAAGTACCAGCCCGTGGTCTCGATGTGGCCCCGCCACGGCGGCGGAATGCTCGGCATCGTCGGGCGGGCGGCGCGCGAATCGGCGAGTGCGAACCAGAAGCTGCGGGGGGCGATCCACTCGTCCACGAGCGCCAGCACTCCGTCGTTCGTGCCCAAGGCCTGGTAGTCGCGCACCAGGTCGAAATCGAGCGCGGAGGCTCGCGACAGCGCCTCTCCGGCGGCGATGTAGTCGAAGCGCTGCGTGCGGATCTGCGATTCGTTGAAGAGCGGCGCGGGGTTGGAGGGACGCGCGTCGCTCGCACGCTGGTAGAGCTCCAGCGCTTCGTCCGACCGGCCCTCCATGGCGAGGACGTTCCCGAGATTGCTGAGCACGCGGTCGTCGCCGGGCCAGCGCTCCAAGGCGTGGCGGTACTCGCGCTCGGCAGTCGCGAGGTCTCCGCCGCGACGCGCCGTCCAGCCGAGCGCGAAATGCAGGAAGGGGTTTGCGGGCTCGCGAGCCACGAGGGAGGTCAGCCGCTGCTGGTGCGCGCTCGA
>VBOS01000146.1 GCA_005893185.1 Candidatus Eiseniibacteriota bacterium | reverse complement strand
GGCCGGCGCAATCCGGCCTTCCACCTGCGCTTCGTGTTCGAGGGCGAGGAGGAAGCCGGCTCGCCGCATCTGGGCGCCTATCTCGAGCGCTACCCGGATGCGCTGCGGCCCGACGCCTGGATCCTGTGCGACGGTCCGGTGCACCCGAGCGGGCGGGCCGAGCTGGCGTTCGGAGCACGCGGCATCACGACCCTGGAGATGACGGTCTACGGACCGGTCAAGGGGCTTCACGACGGGCACTACGGCAACTGGGCGCCCAACCCGGCCGTGCGGCTCGCGAGCCTCGTCGCATCGATGCGCGACGACGACGGCAGCATCCGCATCCGCGGCTTCGGCGCAGATGTGCGCCCGCCGTCGGCCGCCGATCTCGCAGCGCTGAACGAGATTCCCGACGTCGAGCCCGCGCTGCGCGGCGAGTTCCAGATCGGCGGCACCGAAGGCGGCGGCGTGCGGCTCGACGCGCTGTTGATGCGCCCGGCGCTCAACGTGCGCGGCATCCAATCGGGCCGCGTCGGCGCGCGCGCGACCAACTCGATTCCGACCGAGGCCCGAGCCTCCCTCGACTTTCGCCTGGTTCCCGACCAGACACCCGAGTCGGCCCGGGCGCTGGTGGAGCGTCACATCGGCGGGCTGGGGTGTACGATCGTGCGCTCGCCTCCAGACTCCGCCGCGCGCATGGCGAGCGTGGAGCTGGTGCTGCTCGAATGGGGAGCGGGCTATCCTCCGGCGCGCACGGCGCTCGACGCCCCGCTGTCGCGCGAGGTCGCGGGGCTGCTGTCCGCGATGGGCCGCGATCCGGTGCGGCTGCCCATGCTGGGCGGAAGCATCCCCATGCACCTCTTCCAGCAGCCCGCCGGCAGGCCGGCCATCGTGCTGCCGATCGCCAACCACGACGACAACCAGCACGCTCCGAACGAGAACCTGAGGCTCCGGAATCTCTGGGATGGGATCGAGGTGTTCGCGACGCTGTTCGCGGAGATGAAGCGGTAGGGCGCCGGATGCGGCCCCGCCGAGACCGCTCCTACGAAGGCTTGCGAACGGGCCTGTCGCCGGATCCACCGGAGCAACGGCGGCGACTTGAAGTAGCGCTCGGCTCCCACGCCTCCCGAGATCAGGAGCGTGTCGATCCCCGCATCGAAGTCTTCATCTTCCTCGCGCTCGCCACGGAGGCAACATGCGACCTGCCGACCATGAGCGCAATGACATCCTTCCCACCTTTTCTGCCACGCGCCACGAGCGGTGGCTCGTGTGGGCCGGACTCGTTCGACGGCCCCTCGCGCGTCTGCGATACGAAATCGGCCGCTGAGCACGAGACGTCGAGCTGGCGGCGCTCGATGTCTCGGGGGGGGAGGCTACTCGTAACGCAGGGCCTCGATCGGATCGAGAACGGAGGCGCGGCGCGCGGGCCACACGCCGAAGAGGATGCCGACCGCTGCCGCGAAGGCGAACGCCATCAGGATCGACGGCGCGCCCACCGAGGTGTTCCAGTCCATGGTCCGGTGCAGGATCGCCGACGCGGTCGTGCCGACGCCGATGCCCACCGTGCCCCCCAGCAGGCACAGCACAACTGCCTCGATCAGGAACTGCACCATGATCACGAACGGGGTGGCGCCGAGCGCCTTGCGGATCCCGATCTCACGGGTTCGTTCCGTCACCGAGACCAGCATGATGTTCATGATCCCGATCCCGCCCACCAGGAGGCTCACCGCTGCGATGCCGGCCAGCAGCCATGTGAACACCTGCGTGGTCTCCCCCAGCGTGACCAGGAAGTCTGCCTGGTTGCGGATCGTGAAGAAGTCGGGCTGGCCCGGGCGCAGGCGATGCGAGCGCCGCAGGATCCGCGAGATCTCCGCCATGGTGGCCGGGATCTGGTCCTCGCTGGGGGCGAGGACGTTGATCGTCCGCAGTCGGTCGCGGCCGATCAGCCGTGACTGGGCGGCCTGCAAGGGGATCAGGATCTGATCGTCGGGATTGCTGTTGCCGCCGGTCTGCCCCTTTTCGGCGAGCACGCCGATGACGAGGAACTTGGCGCCGTTGATGCGGATGGTCTCCCCCACCATCACCGCCCCGGATGGCGCACCCAGATCGTCCGCGACTTGCGGGCCCAGCACGGCCACCATCCGCCCGGCTGCGTTCTCGCTGGCCGCGAACATCCGCCCGTACTCGATGGCATAGCGGCGCACCATCAGGTAGTTGGGAGTTGTGCCGACGATGTTGGTGTTGGTGTTGTGGTTGCCGAACACCACCTGCATGGCGCGCACCATCTCGGGCTGGACGGCCGCCAGCACCTTGCCGCGGTCCTCGAGCGCCTGGGCGTCGTCGAGCGTGAGGCGGGCGCGCTCGGTCGCAGATGCGATCGAGCCGGGACCGCGTTGCTGGCCGGGCACGACCGTGAGCATGGTGGTGCCGAGCTGGGCGATCCGGTCCTTCACCGACTGCTGCGCGCCGCGTCCCAGTGCCAGCATCGCGATCACGGCCGATACGCCGATCACGATGCCGAGCATGGTGAGGAGCGAGCGCAGCTTGTTGGCTCGCAGCGCTTCGAGCGCGACCGAGAACGTCTCGACGATCGGCATCTCAGACACCTCCGCCCTTCTTGCTGCTCCCGCTGCCCTGGGACCCCAAGCCACCCGGCATGCTGCCGGCCGCCTTCTCGCGCGCCTTGGCCTGCTGCTTGACGCGCGCCGCCTGCGCCTGAACGAGTCCCAGCATCACCACCTGCTCTCCTTCCTCCACGCCCGATGTCACCTGCGAGAAGTCGAAGTCGCTGAGCCCGAGCTTCACGCGCCGGGGCTCGATCCCGGTCGCACTCTTCACGAACACGACCTGCGAGCGACTGGATGAGCCGCCGGAGGACCCGCCGCCGGAGGACCCGCCGCCCGAGGACCCGCCGCCCGATGAACCGTCGGCCGCGGAACCGTCAGCCGCCGCCGCTCCGCCCCTGCTGCCGTCGTTGGCATGCTTGTGCTTGTGCTTGCCGCCGTGCTTGCCGCCGTGCGTGCTCAGCGAATCGCTCGCGACGCCGCCCGTACCTCCCACGGCGGCCGTGCCTCCTGCTGCGGTGCTGTCTCCCGCTGCTGCGGCCTTCCGCGCGCGGGCGGCGGACTTCTGGCTCTCGAGCGCAGCACGCACGGCGTCGGGATCGAGCCCGAGGACGGCCGCCAGCACCTTGCCGCGGTCCTCGAGCGCCTGGGCGTCGTCGAGCGTGAGGCGGGCGCGCTCGGTCGCAGATGCGATCGAGCCGGGACCGCGTTGCTGGCCGGGCACGACCGTGAGCATGGTGGTGCCGAGCTGGGCGATCCGGTCCTTCACCGACTGCTGCGCGCCGCGTCCCAGTGCCAGCATCGCGATCACGGCCGATACGCCGATCACGATGCCGAGCATGGTGAGGAGCGAGCGCAGCTTGTTGGCTCGCAGCGCTTCGAGCGCGACCGAGAACGTCTCGACGATCGGCATCTCAGACACCTCCGCCCTTCTTGCTGCTCCCGCTGCCCTGGGACCCCAAGCCACCCGGCATGCTGCCGGCCGCCTTCTCGCGCGCCTTGGCCTGCTGCTTGACGCGCGCCGCCTGCGCCTGAACGAGTCCCAGCATCACCACCTGCTCTCCTTCCTCCACGCCCGATGTCACCTGCGAGAAGTCGAAGTCGCTGAGCCCGAGCTTCACGCGCCGGGGCTCGATCCCGGTCGCACTCTTCACGAACACGACCTGCGAGCGACTGGATGAGCCGCCGGAGGACCCGCCGCCGGAGGACCCGCCGCCCGAGGACCCGCCGCCCGATGAACCGTCGGCCGCGGAACCGTCAGCCGCCGCCGCTCCGCCCCTGCTGCCGTCGTTGGCATGCTTGTGCTTGTGCTTGCCGCCGTGCTTGCCGCCGTGCGTGCTCAGCGAATCGCTCGCGACGCCGCCCGTACCTCCCACGGCGGCCGTGCCTCCTGCTGCGGTGCTGTCTCCCGCTGCTGCGGCCTTCCGCGCGCGGGCGGCGGACTTCTGGCTCTCGAGCGCAGCACGCACGGCGTCGGGATCGAGCCCGAGCGACGCCGCCAGCACGAGCGCCTCGCGCTGGCTGCGCACAGCGTCCGCCGGAACGGCGAGCACTCCGGTCTTGTGGTCCACCACCAGGGCGACCTCGCCGTTCATGCCCGGGAGCAGCAGGCCGCCTTCGTTCGCGAGCGAGACCAGCACCGGGAAGTTCGTGACCGACTGCTGGACCACTGCCTGCGGCTCGACCTTCTCGACCGTGCCTTCGAACGTGCGGCTGGGGAAGGCGTCCACGGTCACCGTGGCGGTCTGACCGGGGCTCACGTTGCCCACGTCGGCCTCTGCGACCAGCGCCCGCATCCGGATGCTGTTCAGGTCGGCCATGGTCAATAGGGTGGTCCCCCCGCTCGCTGAAGAGGTCGCAGAGGAGATCACCTGCCCCTCCGCCACCGACAGCGAGAGCACGACGCCGGCGCTCGGCGCGCGCACCGTTGCATCCTCGAGCCGGACCTTCGCGATGTCGAGGTTGGTACGTGCAGCGGTCAGCGCCGCCTCGGCGCCCGCCATGTCGAGCAGCGCGGCCTCGTGCTCGCCCGCTGTGATGATGCCCTCGGCGAAGAGGCTGTCGGCCCGGGCCTTCTGCGCGCTCGACACGATCACCTTGACCTGCGCAGCCTGCCGCGCCGCCAGCGCCTGGTCGTACTGGTTCTGCACGTCGCGGGCGTCGATCTGCACCAGCAGGTCGCCGGCCGCGACCCTGGAGCCCACCGAGACCGGCAGGCGGATGATGTTCCCCGAAGCCTTGGACTTGATCTCCACCAGGTTCACCGGCTCGACCGTTCCAGATGCTTCGACGGTGAGCGTGATGTCGTGGCGCTCCACCGCCTGGGTGGTCAGATCCGGGTTCGCGGCGCGCGAGTGCGAGCCCCGCGCCAGCCAGGCTGCGCCGCCCACTGCGATCACAGCAGCGATGAGCAGCAACGCGCCCGTCGTCTTCGAACGAATGCTCACGTTTGTCTCCTTTCAACGCCCCGCTGGCGGAGCGTCACAGGTCCCGTCCGATCAGCGCCTCGAGCTGTGCCTTGGCCACTCGCTGGTCGTAGCGTGCCCGAATCAGGTCGCGGCGCGCCCGATCGAGCTGGGCCTGGGAGGCGAGCACGTCGAGCAGCGTCGAGCCCCCCACCGCGTAACGCTCGCTTTGCACTCTCAGGTCCTCTACCGCCGCCTCGACGCTCGCCGCCAGCGACGCCGCCCGCTGAGCGGCGGTGCGGTACCCGCCGAGCCCGTCTGTGAGCTGCTGGCGGGCCGCGAGCCGCGCGTCGCGCAGCTCGGCCTCGGCGACGCGTACGTTGGCCCCGGCCTGGACCACCTGCGACTCGCGCCGGAACTGATCGAAGAGGGTGAAGTTGAGCGACAGGCGCAGCGCGCCCGTGTAGTCGAGGGAATTGGCCCCCCACTCGCCCGGTCCCACGGTGCCGTTTCCGCTGTGCGTCCAGCTCGCGCTCAGAGATGGCAGATAAGCTGTCCACGATCCCTTCTCCGCCTCGCGGTCCGCATCGAGATGACCGCGCGCGCTTTGCACCAGCGGAGCGTTCTCGACCAGCGGGATGAGCGCCGATTCGTCCAGCGCGAGCCCCGGGTCGGTGGTGTCAGCTGCGGCAGCGGTCACCGGGTCGAGCGAGCCGATCGCGCGTGCGAGCGCGGCGTCCGCCGAAGCTCGATCGGTCGCGGCGACGAGCACCTCGAGCTGGGCACTTCGCACGTCGATCTCGGCGCGCAGCGAGTCCGAGCGCGTCGCAGCCTTGGCGCGCGTGCGCTCGACCGCCACCCAGCGCTGGCGATCGGCCTGCTCCAGCTGCGCAGCTGCCGCGACCTGAGTCTCGCGGGCGGCGAGGACGTCGAAGAACGCCTGCTTGGCGGCGAGCACGGCCTGCCAGCGGGCCAGACCCTCGTCCACGTCGGCCGATGCCCGGGTCGCGCGGGCCTGGTGCAGGTCGAAGAACCGGCGTCCGCCGTCGAACAGCAGCAGGTTCGTGGTCAGGGCCAGGTTCGAGGACCACGGCACGGCAGCCGGCACGTACTGCCGCGTGGAGCCGGTCGAAAGCGAGAGGGTCGGGAGCAGGGCCCCGCGGGCCGTGCGCACGCCCTGCGCGGCATTCTCGGATGTGCCCTCGGCACGCACAACGGACACCGCGTTGTGCCTCGCCATCTCCACCGCCTCCGCGAGCGTCAAGGCGCGCGGCTCGGCGAGTGCGCCGCGCGCGCCGAGGCTCGCAACCGAGAACAGAACGAGAATTCGCCTCATGTCGTCCTCCCTCCCGCGTGCATTGCGGTGCCCGTGCGCTCGTCGGATGCGATGCGGCCGTCGTGGAGCACGACGCGGCGCGCCGCGCGGGCGGCGACGTCGGGGTCGTGCGTCACGAGCACGATGGTGTGGCTCTCGGCGTGCAGCTCCTCGAACAGCTCGAGGACGTCTTCGCCGGTACGGCTGTCGAGGTTGCCTGTGGGCTCGTCGGCCAGGAGCAGTGACGGGCCGGTCACCAGGGCGCGGGCCACGGCCACGCGCTGGCACTGCCCACCCGACAGCTCGTTGGGCCGGTGGCGCTGGCGATCCTTGAGCCCCACCCGCTCGAGCGCCGCCGTGGCTCGGCGGCGGCGCTCGTCGGCGGGCACGCCGGCGTAGAGCAGGGGCAGCTCGACGTTGCGGAGCGTGGTGGCGCGCGGCAGCAGATGGAACGTCTGGAACACGAACCCGATCTCGCGGTTGCGCACCCGAGCCAGCTCGCGCTCCGACAGACCGGACACGCGGTCGCCGTCCAGCCAGTACTCGCCGCGCGTGGGCGTGTCGAGGCAGCCGAGGATGTTCATCAGGGTGCTCTTGCCCGAGCCCGAGGGTCCCATGATCGCGATGTACTCGCCGTGATCCACCGTGAAGGTGACTCCCGCCAGCGCGTGGACCGTTTCACCGCCCATCGCGTACTCGCGCTCGAGGTTCCGCACCGCGATCACAGGCGCCGCATCGTTGCCGCTGCGTGCTCTCGTCGCATCATCACCCGCCTCGGGTCTCATCGTTCCTCCGAAGGTTGAACACCAGATGTGTGCCAGAACTGTGGCGTCCGGTTGGCATATCTCGAAAGCTGTGAAAGGCTGAGTCGGGGTGGGGCCGACCGTCCGCGCCTGGATGCCACGATTTGGCGCGGACGCGCCACATGTCCACCAAAGACGGCGCATTAGAGTCGGACACGCCCGCAAGGGAGCGCGGCGGAGGACCGGGTGAGCTCGCATATCCTCGTGGTCGAAGACGACGGTCGGATCGCCGACCTGATCGCCCGCAATCTGCAGGCGGCAGGGTTCTCGTGCGTGCTGGCCGCCGACGGGGACCGGGCGCTGGCCGAGTTCCGGCGCGCCAAGCCCGTGCTGGTGGTGCTCGACCTGGGGCTCGCAGGCATCGACGCCCTGGAGGTCACCCGCCGCCTGCGGCGCGAGAGCGACGTGCCGATTCTGATGGTCACCGCCCGGACCAGCGAGAGCGACAAGCTGCTGGGCCTCGAGGTCGGAGCCGACGACTACATCACCAAGCCCTTCAGCACGGCCGAGCTGGTGGCGCGGGTGCGGGCGCTG
>VBOS01000145.1 GCA_005893185.1 Candidatus Eiseniibacteriota bacterium | reverse complement strand
CTTCCCCAGCTTCAATTGAACCGTGGGGATGTTGGTGCTGCGGACCCAGACCTCCTCCGGATCCACGGTCCCATCCGGCAGGAAGACGATGTTGCTCACGAGGGTCCAGTACGGATCCACAACGGAGATCAGGCTGATCTCCGCTTCGTCGAAGCCCAGCCCATAAGCCGCGTCGATGTTGGGCGCGGCCTGTCCGGTGAAGAGGGCGTTCATGCCGATCGCCGGGTTCGCCAGATTCGAGAACATCGATCGCGTCTGGGCGGTCGCAAGTGCCGGCGCGCACAGCAGCGCGGCGAACAGGCATGCAAGCACCCGGAGCCTAATGCGCAGGGAATAAAGCGGCGCGAAACGGAACATGAAAGAGTCCTCCCGCCAACGGTCCAGAGCAATCCCCGCGCGCGCGGTTGCGCCGCGGAGTGGACACGGGGCACCCGGGTCCGGTCGTGGGACCTCCGGTGAAGAGGGCGTTCATGCCGATCGCCGGGTTCGCCAGATTCGAGAACATCGATCGCGTCTGGGCGGTCGCAAGTGCCGGCGCGCACAGCAGCGCGGCGAACAGGCATGCAAGCACCAGGAGCCTAACGCGCAGGGAATAAAGCGGCGCGAAACGGAACATGAGAGAGTCCTCCCGCCAACGGTCCAGAGCAATCCCCGCGCGCGCAGTTGCGCCGCGGAGTGGACACGGGGCACCCGGGTCCGGTCGTGGGACCCGGTCCTAGGCGGCGGGAGGACCCCTGGGTGGGGCCGCGCGAACGACCGCCGCGGGTGGGGCCGCGAACAAGGTCGGCGGGGCTTCGGTCGTCGGGCTGAAATCCGGGAGGGGGACGATCTCGGGCTCGGTTGCGATCGAGCCCCCGTGAAGCGCCGTGCAGGTCGCGCAGGGCTGTGAACCCTTCGTCCCGGAAGGGCTGCAATCCGGATCGGTGATGTGGTGCCACGCGTGGCACGCCGATCCGAGGAACAGCACGCCGAGCAGTGAAAGCGCGGCGAGCGATCGGATGAAGGATTCTCTGGGTCGCATCTGAGGTCCGGGATGTTATCGGCGTCCCCGGCGGTTCGCAAGAGCCCCGTGCGCCCCGTGCGCCCCGCGTCAGCGGTGCCGCCCCAAGTGGGCAGCACGGGTTGTGCAGGGCCTGAGCAAAAAGGGCGGGGCGGGCGGGTAACCTGGCCCGATCGGCCAGGCTCCCGCCCCACGCCGCGAATTCAGCAGCGCGATCAGCGCGCCAGGACGAACCTCACGACGCGCTTGCCGGCCGCGGTCTCGAGCCGCGCGAAGTACACGCCCGCGCCTGCGCGTGCACCGCCCTCGCTCCCGGGGTTCCACTGCGCCTCGAAGCGCCCGGCCGGGCTCTCGCGATCCACCAGGGTGGCGACGCGGCGGCCTTCCACGTCGAAGATCGCGAGCCGCACGTGGCCCGCCGCCGGCAGCGTCCAGGCGATGCGCGCCCCCGAATGCGCCGGGTTCTGCCCGGCCAGCTCCAGGCGCAGCGCCAGATCCGGCGCAGCTGCGATCGCCGCCCGGTCGTCATCGGCGTCGCGGTGCCTGTGGGTTCCGGCCGTGTCGACCGGGTCGGTCGAGGCGTCGATGGACTCGAGGAACTTCACGAGCTTCCTCCGGTCCGAGGCGCTCGAGAGCGGATCCACGCCGCCGGTGCCGGCGCTGCGATGGGTCACGTTCTCCATCACCTGGTCCAGCGTGAGTGCCGAGCCGTTGTGCAGGAACGGCCCGAGCGCGAAGTCTCCGAGCAGCGAGGGCGGATTGAAGCCGGCGGCCCCCAGCGCCACGGCGCCGTTGGCCCGCAGCTCGTTGGCCGCGGTCGAGTCGAAGGTCCCGACCTGGTGGATGAAGCGCACGAGTTGCGTGTTCACGATCGCGGTTGCGGCAGGCGGCGGCGGGAAGTCGCGGCGACTCGACGCCCACCCCCCGCCGCCGTGGCAAGATGCGCAATTCGCCTTCTCGAACAGCTTGCGCCCGCGCTTCACCCCCTCCTCGCCGTCGCCGTGGCCGTGGGCGGACGCCAGCGGGGAGATCGGCGAGCGCACGCCGCGCGCCACGTACAGCGCCATGGCGTCGAGCGAAGCACTCCGCCCGGCATTGGGCGGCGTGAACGCCGCGACTGTCGGGTCCGGCGTCGTCCCGTCGGCCAGCGTGATGAGCCCCAGCCCACCGGACACGTTCCGGATGTTCAGCTCGAAGTCCTGCAGTTCGTCGAAGATCGCCGAGTGATTCAGGATCTTGGCGTCCGCCGGGTTCCTGGGATTGAACGACGCGTGGAGCGGGATCGTACGGCGCGGACCGCTCGCGAAGATCCACA
>VBOS01000142.1 GCA_005893185.1 Candidatus Eiseniibacteriota bacterium | reverse complement strand
CGAGATCACCGCCGCGCCCCCATGGAAGGGCGGACCCCGGCCGCCGGCCGGCCGCTAACGCGAGCATGCAGATCGAGATCATCACGATCGGCGACGAGATCCTTTCGGGCCGCACCGTGGACACCAACTTCGCGTTCCTCGCGCGCGCGCTCGAGGCCGAGAGCGTGGTGGTGGGTTGGCACACGACGGTCGGCGACACCGCGGAGCGTATCGGCGATGCGCTCTCGCGCGCGCTCGAGCGCGCCGAAGCGGTCGTGCTCACGGGGGGCTTGGGTCCCACGCCCGACGACCTCACGCGCAAGGCGGTTGCGACCACCCTCGGCCGGCCGCTCAAGCTCGAAGAGCGCGTGCTCGACGAGATCCGAGCGCGCATCAAGCGACTGGGCCGCAAGCTCCCGGCCTCGGTCGAGACCCAGGCGCTGATCCCGGTGGGCGCCGAGGTCTGGCCGAACGCGCTCGGTACAGCTCCCGGGCTCCTGATCGTGCACGAGGGGAAGCCCGTGATCCTGCTGCCCGGCGTGCCCTACGAGATGGAGGCGCTTGCGACCGAGCACGTGGTTCCGTACCTCCGGAAGAAGAGCGGCCGCCAGGTCGAGACCTTCACGCTCCGCACCGCCGGCACGTTCGAGACTCTGCTCCAGGAGAAGATCGGCGCCGTGCCTCAGGGCTGGCCGGGCGCCGTGCTCGCCTACCTGCCGAGCTACTTCGGCGTGGACCTGCGCGTCACCGTGAGCGGGAGCGACGCCAAGCAGGTGCGCTCCGTCGCCGGTCGCGCCTACGACCAGCTCAAGACGCTGGTCGCGCCCGTGATCTACGCCGAGGGCGCGACGACCATGGAGGACGTGGTGGGAGAGGCGCTGCTCGAGCTGAAGTTCCGCCTTGCGGTCGCCGAGTCGTGCACAGGCGGGCTCGTGGCAAAACGCATCACCGACGTGCCAGGCGCCTCGCGCTACTTCGAGCGCGGCTTCGTCACCTACTCGAACGGCGCCAAGGTCGAGCTGCTGGGCGTCGAGGCCGGCGCGATCGAAGCGCACGGAGCCGTGAGCGAAGCGGTCGCGGCGCAGATGGCCACGGGCGCCAGGCGGAAGGCCGGCGTGGAGGTCGGGATCGGCGTCACCGGGATCGCGGGGCCCGAGGGCGGGAGCAAGGAAAAGCCGGTCGGGACCGTGTTCGTGGCGGTCTCGTCGCCGCGCGGCGAGGGCGGGCGCAAGTATCAGTTCGTGGGCACGCGCAACACCATCCGCGAGCGCGCCGCGCAGGCCGCGCTCGATCTCGCGCGCCGCCACCTGCGCGGCCTGCCGCTCGAGCCCAAGCTCTAGGGCGGGACGCCGTGCGCATCTTCCTCGCCGTGTTCCCGCCCGAAGCGGTGCAGGGCGCGGTATTCGCGGCGGCCGGCGCGCTCAAGCGGGCCGGGGACGGAGTCTCGTGGGTCAAGCGGGAGAACCTGCACTACACGCTGCGCTTCATGGGCGAGCTGGGCGCGGACGGAGCGCGCCGCGTGGGAGAGGCGGCGGACGTGGCAGCGGCCGGCGCGGCGTTCACCGCCGCGCTCGGGCCGCTCGGGGCGTTCCCCAACGCGCGGCGGGCGCGCGTGCTGTGGGCCGGCATGACCGAGGGTGCCGAGCGCCTCACAGCGCTCGCCCGCGCCCTCGAGGCGGCGCTCGTCCGCAACGGCTTCGACCAGGCCGATCATCCGTTCTCGGCGCATCTCACGATCGGCCGCGTGCGCGACCCGCGCGCCGACTGGACCGAGCGGCTCGAAGCTGTGCGGGTGGACCCGGCCGCCGCTCGCTTCACCGTGGATCGCATGTGCGTGATGGAGAGCCGGCTCTCGCCCAAGGGCTCGACCTACACGGTCCGGCACGAGGCGCGGCTCTCGGGCGGGTGAACGTGCCGGGCGGGCGTGGGCGCCGACCAAGGCGGCGTCTACTCCCGGACCCGCGGACAGCGGGGAGCCAACCCACGCAAGGAGGGCGCTCATGGCATCGAGCCTCAGCTCACACGCAGGATCGCGGCACGCGCTCGGCATGGTCCGGGGCGGCGTCGTGCTCGGGCTGGTCCTGTGCCTGACGATCATCGCGGCCGGTTGCGGCTCGAAGGCGAAGGGCCCCGCCACGGCTGGCGCGGAGAAGGCCGGCGCCCCGGAGAAGGCCACGACGCCCTCCGGAGGTGGCGCAAAGGGAGCCAAGGCCACAGAGTCCGCCTCGAAGACTTCCGCGAAGTCGGGGGAGAAGTCGAAGTCGACGGAGAAGTCGAAGGCTGCGGAGAAATCGAAGACCGCCGAGAAGACGAAGTCCACGGAAAAGACCAAGTCCGCGGAGAAGGTCACCGAGAAGCCTGCCGAGAAACCCGCTGCAAAGCCCGCCCCCAGGGCCTCGGGCGGCGAGAGCATCCGGCTTGTCGACCGCGGATGCATCTCGTTCGAGCCCCACTGGACCACGATCCGGGTCGGACAGTCGCTGACGTGGCACTCCGATCTCAAGACGACTGTGACCATTCACGTCCCGCCCGGGGCCTTCGACCAGACCGAGTTCGTGGTGCCCGCCCACGGAACCGTGCACAGCGGGCCGGCGCAGAATCCGGGCGACCACAACATGTGGTCGACGCCTGGCGCCTGCCAGGCTGCCCCGCTCGGCGTGCAGGGCGCGGGGCCCGGCGTCACGGTCGAGGAGCGGTGAGCCGGGCCCGATAGGAGCTCGGCCCGCACGGCGGCCGGCGGCTGCCCGGCCGGCCGGCGCCCGCGGGATCCCCCGTCTCTTCCGTGCCGCTGCGCGCCCGCCGCGCGCCTTCCCCGCGCCCGGGCGGGCGTGTATCATGCAGCCAAGTTACGCGTGCGCGCCCGCACCCCGCGCGGGCTCCCGCCGCTCGCGCTCCATCGCGAGCGGCCCACGCGCCCGCTCACAGCCCCGCGAGTTCCACGCCCCTGCGAAGGAGACGCAGACATGATCGTCAACCCACCGTCGGCCAAGGAGAAGACCAAGGCGCTGGACCTCGCCCTCCAGCAGATCGAGAAACAGTTCGGCAAGGGCGCCATCATGAAGCTGGGCGAGGAGAGCGCGAAGGTCGGGGTCGACGTGATCCACACCGGCTCGCTGGGCCTCGACCTCGCGACCGGCGTGGGCGGCGTGCCGCGCGGGCGCATCGTCGAGATCTACGGCCCCGAGTCGTCGGGCAAGACCACGCTCGCGCTCACCATCATCGCGAACGCGCAGCGCGCGGGCGGCAACGCCGTGTTCATCGACGCCGAGCACGCGCTGGACGCGGCCTACGCGCAGAAGCTGGGCGTGGACATCGCCAACCTCCATGTCGCCCAGCCCGACACAGGCGAGGAAGCGCTCGAGATCGCCGACCACCTGGTGCGCTCGGGCGCGGTGGACGTGGTGGTGATCGACTCGGTGGCTGCGCTCGTGCCGCGCGCCGAGATCGAGGGCGAGATGGGCGACTCGCACGTCGGCCTCCAGGCCCGCCTGATGTCCCAGGCGCTGCGCAAGCTCACCGGCTCGATCTCGAAGAGCCGGACGTGCGTGATATTCATCAACCAGATCAGAATGCAGATCGGCGTAATGTTCGGGTGCTTCCATTACAGCACCCGTGTGACGCTCGCGGACGGGACGAGCGAGAAGATCGGCAAGATTGTGAACCAGAAGATGCCGGTCGAAGTACTCTCTTACGATCCCGTGAGCGGGCGCGTCGAGCCCCGCAAGGTCGTCCGTTGGTTCGACAACGGCCCTGCCGACTACTTCCTGCAGTTCGAGGTGGAGGGGGGTCCCTCTGGCCGGCGGAAGTTCGCCGCGACTCCGGGTCACATGGTCTTTACCCCCGAAGGTGAGGTCCCAGCCGGAGAGCTCGGGGTGGGCGACCAGGTCCTCGTAGCGGTCGAAGACATCGTGGTAACCGATCACCAGCGTCAGCTCCTGCTCGGGGGCTCCATGGGAGATGGCTCGCTGCGGCGGACCGGGGTCCACACGGCGACGTTCCGGGTGGGGCACGGCGTCGAACAGGCAGAGTACGCCCACTGGAAGCACGAGATGCTGCGGCCGTTCTCGCGCGCCATGGGCAAGGTCGGAAACGGCCTGGGCTTCGACACGATCGCGGCTCCCTTCCTGGCCGACATGCGCTCGGGTCTGTACTCCGAAGATGGAGGGCGGACGGTCAGTGGCGACGCTCTTGCCGAGATGGACGCCCGCGGGGTGGCGGTGTGGTATGGAGACGATGGTTCGTATGGAGGATCGTTCGATCGTTGGGGACATGGGAAGGCGGTGCTCTACAACAAGGCCCTCGAGGGCATCTGCCGCGAGGCTGTCTGCAAGCTCTTCGATAGGCTGGGAGTGGGTCGCCCGCGCGACGATAAGCGCGGCTTCTGGTTCAACGCGGAGCAGACGGACCGCCTCCATGCGTTGATCGCTCCATATGTCCATCCTGCGCTTGCGTACAAGCTCCATCCCAA
>VBOS01000141.1 GCA_005893185.1 Candidatus Eiseniibacteriota bacterium | reverse complement strand
TCGAGCCTCGCGATCGCGCTCTTCAGCCTGCTCATGATCATGCGCCTGCGCCGCGAAAGCCTCGCCCCGTCCGCGGCGTGATGCCGCGCATGCGAGGCCCCGCGGGGGGACCCGCTCCCCGCGCTCCGCTGGCATGAAGCTCGCGGTGCTCGGCGATCCGCTCGCCTACACCCGTTCGCCCGAGCTTCACCGGGCGGGGCTCGATGCGCTCGGCCTCGGCGGCGAGTCGCGCGCGATCCGCACGCCGGCCTCGGAGCTGGGCGAGCGGCTGCACGAGCTGGCAGCTGCCGGCTACCGCGGGGTGAACCTGACGCACCCGCTCAAGCAGGCCGTGCTCGACCACCTCGGCCGGGCTTCCGAGCCGGCGCGGCGGGCGCTCTCGGTCAACACCGTGGGGTTCGACTCCGGGCTGACCTGGGGCGACACAACTGACGGCGCGGGATTTGTCGACCTGCTGCGCGCGCGCGGGCGCGAGCCGAGAGCCCAGCGCGTCGTGCTGCTCGGGGCCGGGGGCGCAGCTCGCAGCCTGGCGCTGGCGCTGGCCGCCGCCGGCTGCACGAGCATCGCGGCCAGCGCGCGACGGATCGCAGGGGCGCGGGAGCGCTGGCGCGGGCTGGCGCGGGCCGCCCTGGTCACGTGGCGCTCCGAGGCCGAGGCCGCATCGCTCGCGGCCGCGACGGTCGTTGTGAACGCCACGCCGCTCGGAGAGGAGGAAGGTGCGGTTCCGGTCGAGCTGCTTCCGCGCCGGGCGTTGATCGTGGACCTGGTCTACGGGCCTTCGATCACGCCCTGGGTGATGCGCGCGCGCGCAGCAGGGCTCGAGGCCTACGACGGGCTCGGCTTGCTCGCCTTCCAGGCGCGACGCTCGCTCACGCTCTGGACCGGAAGCGAGGTTCCGATCGACCCCCTCATGCGCGCCGTGGGCTGGCCGCGATGATGCACGAGCGAGGCCTCGGCCGGCTCGCGGCGTGGGCGGGCGATGTCGCCGCCTTCGTCCTGCCGCAGCGCTGTCCCGGCTGCGGCGCAGCAGCTTCGCCCGCCCGGCTGCTGTGCGACGGGTGCCGGGCCGCGATTCCGCGCGTATCCTTCGCCCTGTGCGCGCGTTGCCTGGCGCGCGGGCAGGCGCGTTCCGGCTGCAAGGCCCATCCCGGGCACGCGGTGTGGGCGGCGTGGCTCTACGACGAGCGCGCGAGCCGTGTGGTGCACGCCCTCAAGTACCAGGGCCGGCGGGGGCTCGCGGCGGGGCTCGCCTTTGAGCTCGCGCGCGTCGTGCCGCCCGCGCCGCGCATGGACCTCGTGCTGGCCGTCCCCTTGCACTCGGCCCGGCGGCGCGAGCGAGGGTACAATCAGGCCGGTCTCCTCGCGGAGGCGCTTGCGGGAGCGATCGGCGTCCCGCGACTCGAAGGGGCGGTCGAGCGCGTGCGCGACACCCGGCCGCAGGCGCGTCTCGACCCGCGCGCGCGCCGCGCCAACGTCGCAGGCGCGTTCCGGGTGAAGGACCCGGATCGTCTCGAAGGGAGGAACGTCCTGCTGGTCGACGACGTCATCACCACCGGCGCGACATTCGAGGCATGCCTGGAAGCGCTCGGGCGCGCGGGGGCGCGCGCGGCGGGCGTGGCGCTGGCCTGGGCGCAGTAGTCGTGTCGCACCTCCACATTCCCGACGGCGTTCTGCCTCCGATCCTGTGGGGACCGGGCCTGGCGCTGGCGGCGGCGCTCCTGCTGCTGGCGGTGCGCGCAACCCGGCTCGAATCCCCACGGACGATCGCGTACCAGGGCGCGCTCGGGGGGCTCATGCTGGCGGTGATGTCGATTCCGATTCCGTTCGTGGCGCTCGAGTATTGCCTCACGCTCGCGGGTCCGGTGGGCGTGCTGCTCGGGCCGGCGGCGGGATTCCAGGTGGCGTTTGTGGTGTGCGTGATCCTCGCGCTGCTCGGGCAGGGTGGGCTCACCGTCGTGGGGCTGAACGCGCTGGTGCTGGGAGCGGCGGTGGCGGTCGCGCGGCCGCTCTACGTCCGGCTCGCCCCGGGGCGGTCGGCGGCGGCCGCGCTCGCGCTCGCGACCGGCGCTGCGCAGGCGGTGGCGGGGCTCTGCTGGTTCGCGCTGCTCACGCTGGCGCTGAAGTTGAGCCCGGGTACGCCCGTCGGGATCGGGCGCGGCGGGGTACGGATCGGACTGTTCGCCGGCGTGACGATCGCGCTGTGGTTGGTCGCGATCGCCGCCGAATCGGCTGTGGCGTTCGGGGTCGGACGCTTTCTCGCGCGCGTGCGCCCCGACCTGCTCCCCGCGGCCCCGACGCGCGCGCCGGCCGTCCCCGCAGCGGGCGTGCCCTAGGAGTGCGGCTGTGATCAACACGCTCGCCCAGATCGACTTCATCGCCACCGCTTCCCACTCGCCCTGGCACCGCGCGAGCGCGCTCGGAAAGCTGCTGCTCGCAGCGGGCGCCGTGCTGCTCGCGGTCTTGGCGCCGCACCTCCGTCTGCCGCTCGCCCTCTACGCGATCGGCTGGCTGCTGGCGCTCACGAGCCGCTTGCCGCTCCGGCTGCTGGCGGCGGCGGCGTTCTATCCGCTGCTCTTTGCGCTGCTGTTCATCGCCCTGCACTGGGACGGGAGCTGGGAAAATGCGCTGCGGCTCGCGCTCCGGCCGCTCACCGCCAGCCTCTACGTGGTGTGGCTCGCGGGCACGACGCCCTATCCCGATCTCTTCGCCCCGCTCTCGCGCGTGCTGCCGCGGCAGGTGGGGGACGGACTCTTCCTCACGTATCGAGCGCTGTTCGAGCTGCTCGGCCGGGCGGAGCGCATGTTCCGGGCGCTCCACCTGCGAGCTGCCGCCTCGCTCCCCGCGCGGCGCCGGCTGCCGCTCGCGGGCGAAGCGCTCGGCACGCTGGTGCTCCACGGCTTCGAGCGCAGCCAGCGCATGTACTCGATCATGCTGCTGCGCGGGCACTCGGGTCGCATCTGCGGCTGCCGCCACTACGCCGAGGCGTCCCCCGCCGATCTGTGGGTCGGGCTGGCGGCGCTCGCGGTCTCGGCCGCGGGCGTGCTGCTGTGGAGGATGCCGTGAGCGAGCCGCTGGTTCGCGTCTCGTGCGTGCGCCACACCTATCCCGACCGCACGCAGGTGCATCTGTGCGGGCTCGACTTCGTGGCCGCGCGCGGGGAGCGCCTGGTGATCCTCGGCCCCAACGGCTGCGGCAAGACCACGCTCCTGTTCCACATCCTGGGGCTGCTCGAACCGCAGGAGGGCGAGGTCGCTGTGTTCGGCGTGAACCCGTCGCGCCACTTCAACCGGATCCGCGAGCGCGTCGGCGTGCTGATGCAGAATGTGGACGAGCAGATCCTGGCGCCCACCGTGTGGGACGACGTCTCGTTCTCCCCTCGCAACTACGGATACTCGGACGCCGAGGTTGCGAAGATGGTGAGCGAGACGCTCGAGCGCGTCGGGATCGAGCACCTGCGCGACAAGGTGTGTCACCATCTCTCGGGCGGCGAGAAGCGCAAGGTGGCGCTCGCCGGGGCGTTGGTCTTGAACCCCGAGCTGCTCGTGCTGGACGAGCCCTTCGAGGGCCTCGACCCGGCCTCACGCAGCGACCTGGTCTCGCTCCTCAACCACCTCCACGCCGAACGCGGCGTCACGCTCGTGATCGCCACCCACGACGTGAACGTGGTGCCAGCGATGGCCGACCGCGTGTACGTGCTGGTGCGGGGCGGCGAGATCGTGGCGCAGGGGCCGCCGCGCGACGTCTTCGCCGATCCCGCGCTGCTTCGGCGCAGCAACATCGAGCCGCCTGTGCTGGCGGAGCTGTTCGAGCGTCTCGATGCGCTGGGGATGAGGCTCGGGCGCCCGATCACGGTCGAGGAGGCGGCGCAAGCACTCGCGGCGTGGAGCACGCGCGCGGCGGGCGGACGCGTCGCAGAGGTCGCAGCACCCGCGAGCGATGCGGTCTCGGGCTGCCAGCCGACGCGCCCCCCGCGCCCACGGCACCCGGTCGGACCGCTCCCGCGCTCGACCCGGTCGGCGGCGAGCGGCGCCCCGAGCGCTCGTAGGGTCGCGCATGAGCGGCGAGCTGTTTAATCCCGCACGCGGGCCCGAGCGCGCTCCCTTGGGCCCGCTCGCCGACCGCATGCGCCCGCAGAGCTTCGACGAGCTGGTGGGCCAGCCGCACCTGCTTACGCCCGGGAGCCCGCTCGCCCTGATGCGCGACGGCAAGCACCTCTCATCGCTGATTCTGTGGGGGCCGCCGGGGAGCGGGAAGACCACGATCGCCCGATTGCTGGCCGGCACATCGGGCGCGTCCTTCGTTCAGCTCAGCGCTGTGCTCTCAGGCGTCAAGGAGGTCAAGGAGGTCATGCAGCGCGCCGCCGCAGAGCGAAGGCAACAGGGCAAGCCCACGATCCTCTTCGTGGACGAGATCCACCGCTTCAACAAGGCGCAGCAGGACGCCTTCCTCTCGCACGTCGAGAAGGGTGACATCGTGCTGATCGGCGCGACCACGGAGAATCCGTCGTTCGAGGTGAACTCGGCGCTGCTGTCGCGCGCGCGGGTGCTGGTGCTGAAGGAACTCTCGCCGGCCGATCTTCGCACGCTCCTCGAGCGCGCGCTCGCCGATTCCGGGCGCGGCCTCGGAGGCTCGGTCGCAGCCGAGCCCGATGCGCTCGACCTGATGGCGGCCGCCGGGGACGGCGACGCGCGGCGCGCACTCAACACGCTGGAGGTGGCGGCGGCGGCCGCGCGGCACCTGCGCTACGACCGCGCGGGGGAGGAGCACTTCAACCTGATCTCGGCGCTCCACAAGTCGCTGCGCGACTCCGATCCGCACGCCGGGCTCTACTGGCTCGCGCGCATGCTGGCGGCGGGCGAGGACCCGCTCTACGTGGCGCGGCGCCTGGTACGCTTTGCGAGCGAGGACGTGGGGAACGCCGATCCCCAGGCTCTGCCGCTCGCGGTCGCGGCGTTCCAGGCCTACCACCAGCTCGGCACGCCCGAGGGCGAGCTGGCGATCGCCCAGTGCTGCATCTACCTCGCGACCGCCCCCAAGAGCAACGCGGTCTACTTAGGGTTCGGGAAGGCGATGGAGGAGGTCGATGCGAGCGGCAGCCTGCCGCCGCCGCTCGTCATCCGCAACGCGCCCACGAAGCTGATGAAGGATTTGGGCTACGGCGCCGGATACCGATACGCACACGACCGGGAGGGCCGCATCGCCGACCAGCAGCACCTGCCCGAAGAGCTGGAAGGAAGGCGCTTCTACGAGCCCACAGGCGAAGGCTTCGAGGCCGAGATCGCGCGGCGCATGAAGGCGTGGGAGGCGCTGATCGGGGAGAGACGAGGGAAGGCGGGGCCGTAGATCCTCGCCCTGCGCTTCCCTCGTCCTCGGCGGCCGGGCCCGACCCGAGCGGCCGCCGAGTACGCCTAGGCCCTCGGCTTCCTGATCCAGCTCAGGCCGAAGCAGAAGGTCGTGCTCTTCTCGCCACTTTCCGTCTTTCCGATGCTGTGGCCGAGCGATGCGAACACCGGCGTCTCGAAGCTCGAGTGCTCGAACGACTTCGGGAAGGGCAGGAAGAACACGCCCACCCGCGCGTCGGTCTGGCGATTGTGGAAGCTCTCGTCGCGCTCGGAGAAGACCTCCGCCATCACCCGTCCTTGCCAGCCCATGGCCCGGCCGATCCCCAGCCCGATATTGTTGTCGTTGCCGCGGCCGTCGAGGTTTCTCCGGTAGCCGTAGTTCGCCGCAAGTGTGTAGACACGGGCCATGTTCTCGGAGATCAGCAGAGGCAAGTAGACGGAGCGGCCCTCCGATGCCTCGGGGATGCCTTCCTCGTCCTTCAGCGTAAAGCCATCGTCGAATTGATATTGCGGATAGAAAGCGATCTCCAGCTCATGCCTGTCGACAAAACGCCATTTGACGCCGATCTCGGTCGCTCCAATGCCGCGCTGGAATTCGGTCCCAGAGGCATGCTCGGTCACATAGGGCCGTTCGTACTTGAGCTGGAGGCGGTCGCCGATCCCATAATTGGCGTCCAACAGGCCTTCGGAGCTGTGTCCCGGCCCGAGCCGCGTCAGTGTGCCCACGAAATTCACCTCGAGGCCGTGCGGTCCCGGGGTCCCCGGATCGTCCAAGCTCATCGGTGGAGAGCTCACGGGGCTTTCGGGGCCTTCATCTTCCACGGCGGCGGCCGCCTGCTCGTAGCTCGCGATCGACCCCATCATCATAGCAACGCAAAGAAGCTGTGCGAGACAACTGCGCTTCCCCATCCGGTCTCTTGTACTCATGGCGAGATGAATCCCCCGGAACCCGTCGGACCGTGCCGCCCGCGGAATGACAATGATTGGATTGCACTTGGGAGAGACAAATACTAGAGAATTGTGTGTAGGAGACGGTGAGTTCTGCCAACCGAGAGCCCCGGGCGCAGGCCGAGGCGGCGGCTAAGGAACGACGCCGCCCGCGGGGGAGGGCAGGAGGCAACATCGGCCGCATCGGGCAGGCCGGCTGCGAGCCCCTAGTCCCGGTGCCTCAGCACCATGCAGAAGAACATGGCCGCGTACTTGAGCGGCCAGCGGCGGGCGAGCGCGAACTGCGCACGGCTCAGGGCCGGGAGGAGCGGCGTGCGGGCCAGCGCTCCGATGAGTCGCGCATCGAAGCACAGGTTGGTGCCCGTAGTGCTCACCACTTCGAGCCCGCGCCCTTCGAAGAGCCTCAGCGCTTGCCAGAACGGGTACTTCAGGTGGTCCTCGAAGACCGGGTCGCGCGGCTTGCCCCTCAGATGGTACGAGGCCCGCGCGATGGCGTAGGGCAGTGAGAAGGCGTTGGGCATGGTGACCACCGCGATGCCCCCCGGGGCGAGCGCCGCCGCCAGGTTCTCCACCACCCGCGGGGGCCGGGCGGTGTGCTCGATCACCTCGGTGCAGAGGACGAAGTCGAACTGCCCCGCCCGATCGAGCTCCTCGGCGTTCGCGACCCGGAACTCGATCGTGCGCTCGTCCGACTCGACGCCAAAGGCCGCATCGGCCTTCGCGATCTGCCCGGCGTCGATGTCGATCCCCTCGACGCTGCGGAATCCGAAGTCGGAGAGAATCTTCGAGTAGGCGCCGGCGTTGCAACCGATGTCGAGCGCCGAGCCGAACTGCGTCACCACCCGCGCCGCGATCAGCTCGCGCATCAGCAGGAAGAAGAGATTGAGCCGCAGGCGGTGGAGGATGCGGGTCTCGAGGTCGTCGCGATAGCCGTAGAGATCGTCGAGCTGCCGCTGGAGCGGGTCGCGATCGTCGCAGCGGAAGTCTACGCGGTAGAACATCGAGCGGAGCTGTGCGTGGGGACGCTGCGGCCCGATCCCGCGGCCAGCGCCAGCGCCAGGCTGCGAGCTGCGCCCCCGGCCCCGAGCAGCACGACGCGCTGGGCTCTCGGCTCGCGCCCGCGCGCGCGCAGCAGGTCGACAAATCCCGCGCCGTCAGTTGTGTCGCCCCAGGTCAGCCCGGAGTCGAACCCCACGGTGTTGACCGAGAGCGCCCGCCGCGCCGGCTCGGAAGCCCGGCCGAGGTGGTCGAGCACGGCCTGCTTGAGCGGGTGCGTCAGGTTCACCCCGCGGTAGCCGGCAGCTGCCAGCTCGTGCAGCCGCTCGCCCAGCTCCGAGGCCGGCGTGCGGATCGCGCGCGACTCGCCGCCGAGGCCGAGCGCATCGAGCCCCGCCCGGTGAAGCTCGGGCGAACGGGTGTAGGCGAGCGGATCGCCGAGCACCGCGAGCTTCATGCCAGCGGAGCGCGGGGAGCGGGTCCCCCCGCGGGGCCTCGCATGCGCGGCATCACGCCGCGGACGGGGCGAGGCTTTCGCGGCGCAGGCGCATGATCATGAGCAGGCTGAAGAGCGCGATCGCGAGGCTCGAGAGCTGGCTCTCCACGATCTCGATGCCAAAGGCGGAGAGGAACGCGGTCTCCGGCTCGTAGGCGCGGGTGAAGTCGAGCGGGATGCGCACCAGCGCATAGAGCATCGTGGAGATCCAGAACAGCGTGCCGGCGGGGCCGGTCCGCTTGCGCACTGCCCAGACGAATGCGAACACCACGAGCCCGGCGAGGGAGAAGTAGAGCTGAGATGGATGGATCTTCGCGTTCCCGAATTCGAGCCCGGCGAACGAGCTGGGCGGAAAGCTCACACCCCACGGCAAGCGCGTCGGCCGGCCGTAGCAGCAGCCGTTCAGGAAGCATCAGGGCCGGCCGATCGCTCCGACGTTCACCACGTGGCGCCCGGTGGGCAGCGCGCGGTGCCAGGGGATGCCGCTGTGCGAGCACGCGATCACGTCGGCGCAATAACGCTCGCACAGCCATTCGAGAAATGCGTCCGAGCACGAAGACTCCCACAGGAACTCGTTCACCCGCCGCGGCGAGCCGTGGCACATGAGCACGCGGCGGCTCCCGACCTCGATGCACTCCTGCTCGGGGAGCGAGCGCATCCACTCGCGGTGAGCGGGCGCCGTGTTCGCCAGCGTGAAGTCATAGGAGAGCTGGGCGAAGTGGTTGTCGCGTGGATCGGTGTAGCCGCACCCGCAGTCCAGGCGCTCGTGCCCGATGGCCTCGTCGTAGTTGCCGCGCAGCGTGGGAATGCCGTGGCCGCGCAGGATCTCGGCGGCGCGGTCGGGATGGGGGCCGAAGCCGCCGACGTCGCCCAGACACCACACGAGGTCGGCGCCCCGGCGGCGCACGTGCCTGAGCACGGCTTCAAGCGCCAAGTCGTTGCCGTAGACCCCGCCGAAGATCGCGAGCCGCGTGCTCATCTCAGGCGTTGCCGCACGTCATGCCGGTCGTGTAGCAGGTGGAGCAGGCGCCGTGGCTCAGCTCGAATGGGCCGAGCGCCTGGTCGATGCGCTCGCCCATCCGCGCGCCCTCCTCGTCCACGAGGAGCGGGCACACGAACACGCCGCGGCTGGTCACAGCTCGGCACGAGTGGCATTGGAGCCGCGTGGGATCGAACGCCCCGGGCGGGAGATCCGCCAGCGAATCGGCCGGCGAGTAGCCGCCTGTGCGCTCCACCTCACGCCCCAGCCGGAACATCGGGAGCAGCTTGAGCCTGGGGCGCGGCAGCCCCGCCGCCCGCAGCACCGCCAGGTAGCGTTCCCGGAGCGCGTCAGCTTCATCGTCGGTGTTCTGCGTCGCGGTCACGATCGGGAGCAGCTCGTACTCGGCGAGCCGCGCGAGGCCGGTCAGCGCTCGCGCAAAGCTGCCCGCCCCGCGGAAGCGGTCGTGGTCCTCCGCCCGCCAGCCGTCGAGGCTCACGCGAATCTCGAGCCCGTAGCGCGCCGTGTCGCGCGAGTGAAGAGCGTGCCGTTGGTGAGGACCGTGCAGGGTCCGCTCGCGAGCGTGTCTTCGAGGATCTCGATCATCTCGGGGTGGACGAAGGGCTCACCGCCTGTGAAGTAGAACTCCTTCACCCCGAGGCTCACGCCCTCCGCCACCCGCGCGCCCACCTCCGCGCGCGACATGAGCGCGTGGCGTTCCTCGC
>VBOS01000140.1 GCA_005893185.1 Candidatus Eiseniibacteriota bacterium | reverse complement strand
GAGCGACTGCGCCCCGCACAGATCGATCACCGCCTCGGCCGCCGTGCCCTTGACTGCGAGCACGATCGTCTCGCCGTAGCGCGCGGCCTCTGCGAACGTCCCCACCGACGCCTTGGCGCCGGCTTTGCTCTTCCACGCGCCGAGCTTGGCGGGCTCGCGCGAGCCGCGCATGACCTCGTAGCCGTGGCGCAGCAAACCGTCGGCCAGCGTCTGGCCGACCACGCCCGAGCCCAGTACCTCGATCTTCTTCATGTACGCCTCCTCGATCTTTCGTCCCCTCGCGGCCGGCGCGGATCACGGCCAGACTACTTCACACCGTCGAGAGACGGGAGATCTCTCCGCGGAGCCGGCGGACCTGCGGATCGGGAAACCGGTGTTCGCCTGGTGTCAGGAGGAGGTCGCGCGGCTCCGCAAGGACGTCGGGTCGAGCACGGCGGGCAAGTCGGACCTCGAGTCCGCCTTGTTCGTCCCCGGGGTCTCGCCCGCGGGGCCGGCGGCGGAGAAGGTGAGGGCCTGACCGGCAGGCGCGGGCGATTCGCGCTCCTCGAACTCGGCTCGAAGCCGCCCGCGCGCGTGACGCGCGACCCACCACAGGCCCCCCGCGATCATGACGAGCGGCAGGAGCGAGAGGACGATCGTCATGACGAAGAACGTCCGGTTCCGATCGGCGGCGGCCACGCATGCCGCGCATGCGAGGGCCTGCGACGGCCATCCCAAGACGGAGAGGACGGCGAGCCCGCGCCTCACAGGTAGACCTGCCAGTAGATGACCGGCCACATGAGCACCACGAAATACCAGAAGAGCTGTACCGCCCCGAACGCCGAGGCCCTGAGGCGCCCCTCGCGCATCGCGCGCCAGCAGACGACGAGCGCCGCCAGCGCCGCTGCGGCGTGGAGCGCGTGCGCTCCCACGATCAGGTAGAAGAAGGCGCCGAGCTGGCTCGATGTGAGGGTGAGGCCTTGACCGATGAGCCGCACCCACTCGACGCCCTGGAAGAGCACGAACGCGCCGCCCAGCAGGATGGCCACGCCCATGCGGCGGGCGGCGGCCTCGCGGCGGCGGGAGTAGGCCCGCTGGGCGAGCGCGAGCGCCACGCCGCTCCCGATCAGCATCGCGGTGTTCACGGCCGTCCTGGCGATCGGCAGGCGCGGCTGATCGGGCGGCGGCCACAATCCGGCGGGCGTGGCGCCGCGCACGATGACGAACGCCGAGATGAAACCCGCGAACAGCATCACCTCGACGAACACGGCGAGCGCCATTCCGAAGAGGGCGTTGTCGGTGAGGCCGCCCCGTCGGACGGGAAGGGTCAGAATCCGCTCAGTGATTCTTGGCTCCATGATCGTGCTTGTCCGTCACTGCGTGCTCAGCGGCCGGGGGCAGGGTGTGGAATCCGGCATCCTTCTTCCAGTTCCGGCCGCTGTCCTTCATCACGTCGGGCGCAAGGCCCGAGAACAGCAGCACCATCAGCACCAGAATGATGGCGAGCAGCCAGTGGATGATGGGCTTCTCGACGTCGAGGTGCATGAAGTTCTTGGCGACCATGTAGGCCTTGACCAGCGCGATGCCGAAGGCGGTGATGAGCGTCACGACGCGGATCCCGAGGAAGGGGCCGGCGACGCTGATCACCAGGAGCCCCACGAGGATGGCCCAGATCATCACGTAGTTGCGGTGCACCGGGTGGGCGGCGGCGTGTTCGTGCGCGCTCATTTGGCGATGTACAGCAGGGGAAAGAGGAAGATCCACACGATGTCCACGAAGTGCCAGTAGATGCCCACCAGCTCCACGCGGTGGAGGTCGCGGTTCTTGAGCGCCGCCATCGCGATGAACACCATGATGACCATGCCGGCCAGCACGTGCGTCGCGTGGATGCCGGCGGCCGTGTAGTAGTAGGACCAGAATCCCCCGGACTGGATCGTCATGCCGTGGGTGATCTCCTCGGTCCACTCGAAGCCCTTGACGGTCAGGAAGGTCGCGCCGCCGCCGATCGTGGCGAACAGCAGCCGCGCGGCCTTCGGGCCGTTGCCCTGCTCCGCCGCCTGGTGCGCGAGCACGGCGGACAGGCTCGAGCTCAGCAGAACGAGCGTGTTGAAGGCGCCGATCCACAGGTTCGTGTGCGCCGCCTGATGACCCCACTCGGGGTGGCCGAGGCGGTGCATGATGTACGAGACCAGGATTCCGCCGAAGATCACGATTTCCGAGCACAGCACCCACCACACAGCCAGCCGGCCGGTGGGGATCCCCATCGCGCTGCGGGTGGTGGCGATCGTATGTGCGCTCAACGTTCGGTCTCCTCTCTCACGCCGGCTCGTTCTGCGGCCAGTAGTCCTGGGCGCGGTCCGGGACGCTGTACTCGTAGGGCCCGCGGTAGACGATCGGCAACTCGGCCCAGTTGACGTGGGGCGGCGGCGACTCGGTCGTCCACTCCAGCGTGTTCGATCGCCACGGGTTCTTCTCGGCTTTCGGCCCGCGGATCAGGCTGTTGATGAAGTTGTAGAGGAACACGAACTGGAACGACCACATGACGACCAGCGAGACCGTGGCCAGGATGCGCAGCGCCGGCAGCGGAGGGCGCATCAGGTCCGGGAAGTTCGAGTAGTCGAAGATGCGACGGTGATCGCCCGCCAGGCCGAGGAAGAACATCGGGATGAAGATGAAGTTCACCGGGATGATCGTGCCCCAGAAATGGATCTTGCCCAGTTTGTCGCTCATCATCCGCCCGAACATCTTGGGGAACCACATCGTGATCCCGCAGAATGTGCCCAGGAGCGCGATCGGAAAGAAGGTGTAGTGGAAGTGGGCCACCACGAAGTAGGTGTCGTGGAAGTAGATGTCGGCGCCGCTCGAACCCAGGTAGATCCCGGTCACGCCCCCGATCAGGAACTCCGCGACGAAGCCCAGCGCCCACAGCATGGGGGTGGAGAGGGTGATCGAGCCGCCGTAGAGCGTGGCGATATAGAGGAAACACATCTCGGCGATCGGGATCGAGATCACGACCGTGGTGATGGTGAACCCACACGAAGAAGCTGAGGATGCCCGTGCCGATCACGGTGTAGATGATCGTGCGGTACCCGAAGAGCTTCTTGCGGGCGAAGACGCACATGACGTCGGCCACGATCCCCAACGCCGGAAGCAGCACGACGTAGACCTCGGGATGGCCGAAGAACCAGAACAGGTGCTGCCACAGGATGGGGTCCCCGCCCCGCGCCGGGTTGTAGAACCCGGTCCCGAGGGTCTGGTCGAACAGCAGCATGACCGCCCCGGCGATGAGCGGGCCGACCGAGGCCATGAAGAGGATGCTGGCCGTGACGATCATCCACACCACCAGCGGCACGTCGAACGCCTTCATGCCCGGGGCGCGCGAGTTCATCGCCGTCGTGATGAAGTTGATGCCTCCCAGGAGAAAGGCGATGAACTCCAGGGCCACCGCGATCACCCACATCGTCGCGCTGATCTGCGTGAGGTTGTATTGCCCGCCCGCCGACAGCGGCGGATACGCGGTCCATGCGCCGCCGAATCCGCCCCCCCGCACGAACTGCGAGGCCAGGATCACGAGCGTGCTCAAGAGGAAGATCTGGTAGCTCAGCCGGTTGATGCGCGGGAAAACCATGTCGTCGCAGCCCACCATGAGCGGAATCAGGTAGTTCCCGAAGCCGGCGAGCAGCACCGGCATCGCCACCCAGAAGATCATGATGGTCCCGTGATTCGTGACGAGCGCGTTGTACTCGCCGGGAGATACGACGCCGAAGCCCGGCACGGGGTGACCCGGGAAGGCGAGCTGCATCCGGAAGACATAGGCCATGAACCCGCCGATCAGCGCCATCGCCATCCCGGTGAACATGTACTGGAACGCGATCACCTTGTGGTCGGTGGACCACAAGTACTTCTTGAAGAACGAGGCCTCGGCGTGGCCGTGGCCCGCCACGGCGGCGTGGGGCTCGTGCGGGTGCTCCACCGGACGGGTCGCCATCAGTGCGTCGCCTCCCCCGCGGCCGCCGGGACCGCGGCCATGGGCGCGTGCCCCTGGACCCAGGCCTGGTGCTCCGCCGCGGTCTCGATGTGGATCCGGCCGCTCATCACGCCGTGCCCGATGCCGCAGATCTCGGCGCACTGGATGTCGAATGTGCCGGTCTTGATCGGCTTGAACCATCCGGTGATCGTCCGGCCCGGCACGACGTCCTGCTTGAGGCGAAACACCGGGACCGAGAAGCTGTGGAGAACATCTTTCGACTCCAGCAGGAACTGGTAGGTCTTGCCGACCTGGACGTGCATGTCGTCCATCGTCACGATGTCGTCCGGCGTATCGAGCTTGCCGTCCGGCCCGGCGTGGACGAAGGTCCAGGCCCACTGCTGCCCGATCACCCGCACCTGCTCGTCCGCCGGCGGCATGGTCTGCTTGACCGCCACCCACACGCGGATCGCGGCGACGATGATCACCGCGTCGCACAGGATCACCAGGATGTGGGGGATGTTGATCCAGCGCTTGAGGTGCTCCTCGGTCCCCGTGATGTACTGCGCGCGAACACCCTCGCGGGCGCGGAAGCGGAAGATGAGCCAGAAGAACATGCCCTGGGCGGCGAAGAACCACACGCCCACCAGCACGGTCACCAGCCAGATCAGGCCGTCGATCTCGCCCGCGAAGCTGCCCGCGCCCGGGACCCCCATCATGTCAGTTTCCTCCGCCGGCCTTCAGGATGAACAGCACGACCGAGCCCACGAACAGCACGGCGCTCACAACGGTGATGATGAAGGTCCAGCGCGCCACCTTCTCGCCCCAATGCTCGTCGCGGGTCTCGATCCCCATGTCACGCGCCTGCCGCGGTCATTTCCGCAGCGTCCGGATGTAGGCGATCACGTCCAGCATCGCCTGGTGATCCTGGAGCGTCGAGGACATCGTGGCCATCTGCTGGCCCTGCGCGTCGGTCGAATCGTAGCCCCGCACGTGGGACTTGAACTTGTCGAGCGCCCGCAGGATGTACCAGTCCGACTCGTGCACGAGCGGCGGGGCGCCCATGGCCTCGTTCCCCATCCCGTCCGCTCCATGGCATACCGTGCACACCCCCCCGTAGCTGGCCGCCCCAGCTGTCGCATTGCCGCCCTGCAGCGTCGCGGAAGCGGTGCGGACGGGGAGGCTCGCGACGTACTGCGCGACCGAGCCCACATCGCCCTCGATGTTGAGGGAGCGGGCCATGGGGCGCATGCGATGGCCTTCCACGTCCGCGGGGCTCGTTCCGCGCTGGCCGCTGCGGAACTTGCCGAGCTGGGCCTCGATGTACCAGCGGGGCAGCCCCGCGATCGGCGGCGCCCCGAGCTCCGGATTTCCCGCGGCCTTGTCGCCATGACAGGGCCGGCAGGTGTCGTAGAGATCGGCCCCGCGCGCAATCCCCTGGCGAGGCATCCCGCCGCAGCCCGAGACGGCGAGCGAGAGCAGCGGCGCGGCGAGCAGGGCGATCGCAACCGGATAACGCAATAATGGCCCCCGGGTGGCGAGGCCACCGGCGTCGGCGCCCGGCGCGTGGGCCCCGAACGGGTGGCGATGGAAACCCTCAAGATCCGAAAGCACGGAACGCGGAGTTGTATACCGGATCGGCGAGCCCGAGGCAAGGGAGGAGAGCCTCCGCGACCCCGGAAGTCCGCCTGTGGGGCTCGCAAGCACGACGAGCGTCCCTGAAGAATCGGGGGCCGAGCTTCGAGCTCGCCGTCAGGCCGGGTCGCTGTGCCCCTGGCAGCGGAGAACGCCGAGGTAAGCGTCCCACGGGCCGACTTCGCTGCGGTACTGGTGCGCCATCGCCCGGGCGATCTGATGGAGATGCGTGAGGTCGTGCACAGCCCAGGTCGCGAGCAGCTGGCGCAGCGTCACGGGGCCGAGCACCGGGTGCGTCCCGCGGCGGTCGAGATCGGTCGCATGCAAAGAGAGGCCGCGCAGGGCCGCCAGGTTCTCGCGGCGCAGCGTCGCGAACTCGTCCAGAAGAACGAAGAGCGACCGGCCAGCGCTCTCCTTGGCCTGCGCGAAGCGGTCGTAGCGGTCGAAGGGCCGCGACTCCCCCTGCTCGAGAATGATCCGGGCGCGGACCATCCAGTCGGTCCGCTCGCCATGGATCAGGTGCCCGACCACATCGAACGGGCTGAAGGTGGAGCCACCCTCGTTTCCGCGCGTCCAGGCATTCGGCAAGTCGCGCAGCAGCGCCTGGAGCGTGGCCGGCGTGCGCTCGAGCAGCGCGATCGCATCGTCGAGCTCGAACCTCACGGCG
>VBOS01000139.1 GCA_005893185.1 Candidatus Eiseniibacteriota bacterium | reverse complement strand
CTCCGCTGTGGGCGCCATCGCCTCGGCCGCCCACGCGGGCTGAGCCTCGCGAGCCTCGGCGAGTGCGACGCGGCCGGTGCGTTGGATCTCGTCACGCACCCAGACGAATTCCACCTCGGTCCCGGGCGAGGTCGCGGCCACCCAGCGCGCGAGCTGGCTCGGGTATTCCACGCGCTCGCCGTCGAAGCCCACCACGAGATCGCCGGGCATCAGACCCAGCCGCTGGGCGGGCCCGCCGGGCGCCACGCTCTCGACGCGCGCGCCGATCGGGACCTCGAGGCCCTCTTCGGTGTCGCTCAGGACGCTTGCCGCCGTCGTGCTCACGCCCAGGTAGCCGTGACGCACGCGCCCCTCCTTGCGCAAGCTCATGTACACGGGGCGCACCGTCTCCACCGGGAGCACGAAGCTCATTCCGCCCGGGCGGTGCTCACCGTCTGCGCCGTTCGCAGCCGCCTCGGGCGACGCCAGCTCGCCCTGAACGATTCCCACCAGCTCGCCGCGCGGGTTGAGGGCGGCGCCCCCGCTGTTGCCGGGGTACACGGTGTTGGTGAGCTGGAGCAGCGGGATGCGCGGCTCGGAGAAGCGGAATGCGACGTAGCCCACCGACTGCGTGGGCTGGGCGCGGTAGGACGTGCCGAGCGCGATCACCCAGTCTCCCGCCTGGGGCGCCCGCCCGCCCGCGAACGGCAGCGGCGGAAGCCGCAGCTCGGGAACGCGCAGCAGCGCCACGTTGAAGATGGGATCCATGCCGATCACTTCGGCGTCCACCTGGATGCCGTTGGCGGTGCGCACCAGCACCCGCTCGGAGCCGAACACGACGCTGGCGGTGGTGAGGATCAGGTTCTCCTCCACCGCCACGCCCGAGCCCGCGCGTGTGTGGAGCTTGCGCTTCGGCTCCGCGTCGCGCGGGCCGCGAACCATCGCCGTGTGCTGGGCGAAGACGGAGACGACCGATGCGCGGGCCCTCGTCGTCACCTGGTCGACGTCGGTCTGGAGCGCGGAAAGCTCGCCCTGCGAGCGCGCCGGCAGGGAGGTCGCGAGCAGCGCCATCGTGAGGAGAGCCGGACGGAGAACTCTCGGCGTCATGGCTGTGTCCTCAGAAGGAGATGACGGCCTTCTCGCCCCGGATGGTGGGCGGCTTCGTCACCGTGGCCCGCCCGCGCTGGAGGCGGACCGGATCGAGGATGAACTCGACGTCCTCGGTGTGGTCGAATAGCGAGTCGGTCCTCACGCGCAGGCCGGAGGCGGCCCCGAGCAAGCCCTCGGGCTTGGTGGGCGCAGCGACCGCGGGCCCGGACGGCGCGGCGGGGGCAACGACCGATCCGAGCCGCACCGGCTCGCGCTGCGCCATCACACTCGTGGCGGTCTCACGCCGGTCGTTGCGGAGGCCGATCCATGGCAGCGCCAGCCATCCTGCGATCATGACGAGGGCGGCTGCGGCTGTCACCGGGATCCAGCCGCGGCTCCGCGCGGGCACGAGGTCGGGGGCGGCGGTCGCGCGCCGGGCGCGACTCAGCACGCGCTCGAGCAGATCCGGGGCCGGCTCGACGCGCGGGAGCGAGCCCACGAGCTCCAGGGTCCGCGTGAAGGCCTCGTACTGCTGCCGGCACGACGCACCTGAGCGCACGTCATGGTTCGCCTTCCCGTCTGAGCAAGGGTATCAACTTTCGCTTCAGCATCCCACGGGCGCGGTTGATGCGCGAGCGCACCGTCCCGCCAGGAATGCCGAGTACCTGTGCAATCTCCTCGTACGCCAAACCATCGATGTCGCGCAACACGAGCGCGAGCCGGTATTTCTCGGGCACGGTCGCGATCGCCCGCCCCATCGCTTCCTGCAGCTGCTCCCGCTCCATCCGGCTCTCCCGGCCCTCGGTGGGGTCGGCCAGCTGGATGGCGCTGTCCTTCAGAATCTCCTGAAGCGCATTCAGACTGAACCAGTTCCGGCGGCGCACCCGGCGACGAATCTCGTTCTTCGCCAGATTCGCCGCGATCGTGAACAGCCAAGTCGAGAACTTCGAGCCGCGGCGATAGTTCCTGCGGTGCACGAACACCCGCACGAACACTTCCTGGGTGATGTCATCGCCGCACTCCCGATCGTTGAGCACACGGCTCACCAGGTTCATCACGCGCCCCTGGAAGCGCCGGACGAGCTCCGCAAAGGCCCGCTCGTCGTCCTCCCCGACCCGGGCCATCAGGTCCTCGTCGGACAGGCTCAGGATCGGCGGTGAAGCTGGGTCGCGATCGGGCGCCACGGACTCACTCACCCCCGTTTGCTACCCCGTCCGGCGCATGGGGTTCCACCACTCAGCGGAGCCCGTACAGCTTGGACCGGACCCGGGTGTTGGTGTGATCGGCGGCCAGGCTCTTCTTGTATTGCTCCCTGGCCAAGTCGTTGAGCTGCAACTGCTTGTAGACGTCCCCCAGGTGCTCGCAGACGACCGGGTCGCTGCCGGTCAAGCTCGCAGCGCGCTCCAGCTCTTTGCGCGCTTCGTCGAATCGGCCAAGCCGGAAGTGGACCCAGCCCATGGAATCCACGTAGGCCCCGTTGTCGGGTTCCTGCTCGATGGCCTTCCGGATCAGGGTTTCGGCCTCGTCGAGCTTCAGGTTGTGGTCGGCGAGCAGGTAGCCGAGGAAGTTGAGCGCGCGCGGGTCCTCGGGCTCGACGTGCAGCACGTCACGGGCCGCCTGCTCGGCCCCCGACAGGTCGCCAGCCTGTTCGCGGCAGTACGCGAGGTCGAGCCCCACACCGGTCCGGGTGGGATCGCGGCGTCGGATCTCCCGCCACACGTCGGAGGCTTCATCCCACCTCCCGGCGACCTGGCAGAACCGCCCGAGCAGCACCCGCGGCGCCAGCGAGTCGGGGGCGATCGTGACCGCCTTTCGAGCGTCGGCGAGGCCGCCTTCGCGGTCCCCGGACAGGAACCGCGCCCGCGCCACGAGCATCGTTCCACGAACATCGCCCGGGTGACCCGCGGCCCAGGATTCCGCGAGCTGAATCGCGTCGCGGCCGCGCTTGTTGCGGGCCAGCACCTCGACCCGCTGCCTGACGTTCTCGGGATCGTCGGGGGCGAGTCGCGCCAGACGCTCGAGCGCCTGCCCCGCCTCCGTCGTCTGCCCGACCTTGAACGCCAGGTCGGCCTCGACCCCGATCGCCTCTGCGTCACCCGGCCGCGTCCGGCTCACGATCTGGGCCTCTCGATAGGCCTCAGAGGATCGACGGGCGTCCGCGAGCAGGCCGACGAGGCGCCGGCGGGTGGCGTCGTCGCGCGGGTGGAGCTTCAAGTGCTGCTGGTAGAGGGTGATGGCGCGCGCGGCGTTTCCGAGTCCCTCCTCGATCCAGCCTTCGAGAAAGAGCGCGCCGGGCCGGTCGGGATTCTCCGAGACCGCTTCCGCCAACGCGCGCTTGGCGGCTTCGAAGCGCGCGCTGCGGGCTTCTGCTGCTGCGAGCCGGAACCACGCCTCGCCGTCCCGGTCGTCGATCCCAACGACCCCGCGCCACGCGCGTGCCGCGATGTCCTGGCGATCGAGCCCCTCGGCCACGCGGGCCAGCGTCGACAGGTATTCGGTCTGCTCGGAATCCGCGGCCACCGCCGCTTGCAGGGACGGGAGCGCCTCCGGGGCGCGCCCGAGGTTGAAGAGCGCTCCGCCCTTGAGCCACAGCGCTCGGGCGCTTCCGGGATCGATCGCGAGCGCCTTCTCCGCGAACTCGAGCGACTGCTGAGCGTCGCCGAGCCGCGCCGACACCTCGCTCAAGCGCTGAGCTGTGCGTACGGAGCGCGTGTCCATGTGAAACGCGCGATAGTATTCGCTCAATGCAGCTGTCGGCTCGTCCTCTTCCTCGAGCAGCCGCCCCTGTGCATAGCGCCGCAGCGCTTCCTCGCTGGGATACTGGTCGCTTGGAGCTTGCGGCACGGCCTGCGGCGGGCCAGACCGCGGCGTCGGGCTCGCGGCCGCGATCCACAGGCTCAGCGCTAGGAACACCATCGTCGATCAGCCTATCACGCCGATTCCGGGCGAGGCATCAGCGATTGGATTCAGGACTGACCGCGCCTCCCACGGCCCGGAC
>VBOS01000138.1 GCA_005893185.1 Candidatus Eiseniibacteriota bacterium | reverse complement strand
CACGTCCTCGCAGTGGACGCGTCAGGTGCCGAGCGACGCCGGTTCTGGAGCGTCGCCTACGAGCCCAAGGCCGAGCTCGACGATCACCAGGCGCTCGCTGAGCTGGAGACCCGCCTCACCGAGTCGGTACGCATGCGTCTCATGAGCGAGGTGCCGCTCGGCGCGCTGCTCTCAGGCGGCGTGGATTCGAGCGTCGTTGTGGCCATCATGAGTCGCCTGCTTTCGCGCCCGGTGCAGACGTTCTCGGTCGGTTTCGACGCGCCGGGCCCATTCAGCGAGCTGCCTTTCGCGCGTCGGGTCGCGACCCACTTCGGAACCGAGCACCGCGACCTCGTCGTCGGCGCGCGCGACCTGCTGCGCGAGCTGCCGGCTCTGGTCTGGCACCAGGATGAGCCGGTTTCGGAGCCGGCCGCCATCCCCACCTTCCTGGTCTCGCAGCTCGCCCGCCAGACCGTCACCGTCGTGCTCACAGGCGAAGGCGGCGACGAGCTGTTCGCGGGTTACCCCAAGTACGCGGTGGACCCTTTCGCGCGCCGGCTCGCCCGCCTCCCCGCGCCGCTGCGCGACTCGCTGCTCGGAGGCGGCGCGGACCGCCTGCCGTTCCGCTTCCGCCGGCTCCAGGTCGTGGCGCGTAGCGCCCGCTTCCGTGACGAATCGGAGCGCATGGCGTCTTGGTTCGCCGGGCTCGCAGGCAACGAGCGCGCCCGGCTGCTCTCGCCCGCTCTGCGCGCGGAGGAGCCTCTCGCGGCCGCCGCGTTCCGCAAAGCACTCGACGAAAGCGCAGCCCGCCGCCCGCTCGACCGGATGCTCGACGTGGACCTCCGGCTCTGGCTTCCGGACGATCTGTTGATGAAGGTGGACAAGATGAGCATGGCGGCTTCGATCGAGGCCCGCGTGCCGCTCCTCGACCATCCGCTGATCGAATGGGCGGCGCGCCTGCCCGATCGCTTCAAGGTGCGGGGACTTTCCGGCAAGGTGCTGCTCAAGCGCCTCGCGCGCCATCTCGTGCCGCCCGAGGTCGTGGACCGGCGCAAGGTGGGCTTCACCGTCCCGCTCGCGCCGTGGTTCCGGGGGCCCTTGCGCGCCCTGCTCCGGGACACGCTGCTCTCGCCTGCATGCCTGGGGCGCGGTTACTACGACGCGCACGTGCTGCGCGTCTACATCGACGAGCATCTGGAGGGCCGTCGCGACCGGTCGCGGGAGCTGTGGACCCTGCTCACCCTGGAGCTGTGGCACCGCGCGTTCGTGGATCGCACGCCGGTCCCGGCCCGCGCCTGGAAGCCCCCGGCGCGGGTCGCAGCCGGCAGCGGGGCGCTGTGAGCGCAGCCAGAACCCGCGGCGCGCGAGCTTGATTCGTGCTCACCGTTCGGCCGTTCGAGGAGCGGGACGCGGCCGCTTGGGACGCCTACGTGGCGCGCCAGCCGGGCGCGAACTTCGGCCTGCTCACGGGCTGGAAGCGCCTGACCGAGGGCACGTACGGCTGCCCCGCACGGTATTGGATCGCGAGCGACGAGAGCGGCGTGCGCGGCGTGCTCCCGCTCTTCCTCAAGCGCGGCCCGCTCGGGCGGACGCTGTTCTCGCCACCGGGCGGGCTCCTGGCCGACGATGAAGCCACAGCGGAGGCGCTGCTCGAGCCGGCGCGGGAGACGGTGCGGCGCGAGCGGCTCGACTATCTGGAGCTTCGGGACCAGCTCCATCGCTGGCCCGGACTCGCGACCAGCGACGAGCACGCAACGCTCGTCCTGACGCTCTCTTCGAGCGCCGATGAGCAGTGGAAGCGGTTCGATGCCAAGCTCAAGAACCAGATCCGGAAGGGAGAGAAGGCGGGGTTCACGGTGCGCTGGGGACGCGACCTCCACGCCGGCCTGCACCGCGTTCTGCTCGAGAACCTGCGCGACCTGGGCACGCCGGTGCGCGGCGCGCGGTACTTCCGGACGGCGGCGGAGGCCCTGGGAGAGGCGGCGGAGATCCTGCTGCTCGAGCAGGCCGGCCGGCCGGCGGGCGCCATGTTCCTCGCGCGCGTGGGCGACCGGCAGTGGGATCCGTGGGCTTCTTCGTTGCGCCGCTACTTTGCGCTGTGCCCGAATCAGATGCTCTATTGGGAGGCGATCCAAAGGGGGATCGCGCGCGGGGCGCGGTGGTTCGACATGGGGCGCAGCCAGTGGGACTCGGGGACGTTCAAGTTCAAGCGGCAGTGGGGGGCGGAGCCGGTCTCGCTCTACTACCAGTACGTGCTCGGCCGGGCGCGGAGCGTGCCCACGCTCGCCGGACAGCAGCACTCATTCGACCTGGCGACGCGCCTGTGGCGAAGGCTGCCGCTGGTCCTCGCCGGGCCGTTGGGCGAGCGCGCCCGGCGTCTGTTCCCGGAAGCGCTCTAGGGCGCTGACATGAAGATCACGGCGCGCGCCCCGCGCAAGGAATACGAACGGCGCATCGCCCCGCGCAGCCTGTTTCGCATCCTGCTGCAGAAACTGCTCCACCAGTGGGCGCGCGGCTGCATCCCGGCGTTTCTGAGGCTCCGGCTCTACCGCGCGATGGGCGTCGCGATCGGCGGGAACGTGTTCGTGGGCCTCGACACCTGGCTGGACGACCAGTTCCCCGAGCTGATCGAGATCGAGGACGACGTCACCATCTCGTTCCGCGTGACGGTCGTGGTCCACGACGACGCGCGCCGCATGAACGCGGTCATCCCCGGCGCGCTCGACGGCACGGTCGCGCCGGTCCTTCTCAAGCGCGGCTGCTACCTGGGCGCTTGCTGCATCATCCTGCCGGGGGTGACGGTGGGCGAGCGAGCGGTGGTGGGCGCGGGCGCCGTGGTCACGCGCGACGTGCCGCCCGGCAAGATCGTGCTGGGGGTGCCCGCGCGCGTCGTGAGAGACGTGGGTTGAGCCGAGCGTGGCTGGCCCCCACGCTCCTGGCCGTCGCCGGGCTCCTCGGCCCGCGACTGCCGGGGCTCGCGGGTGAGCTTTGCGCCTACCTGTGGCTCGGGGTGCTGCCCGGCTTGGGGGTGAGCGCCATCGCCGGCCAGTCACTCGGCGGGGCCGCGCGCTGGACGCTGGGGCTCGCGATCTCGCCCGTGCTCTCGGCCACGCTCGGGGCGCTGCTCGCGAGCCACGGCGTCCCGGTCGCAACCGGGGCGCGCTGGATCGGGGGGATCGGCGCGGCGGCGGCGATCCTCGGCGGTCTCCCACCGCGCCCGCGGGGCGACCTGCCCTCGCGCGCGTATCGGTGGTGGCCGCTCGTGGCCGCCGCCCTGATCGCGCTGCCGTGCATCGTCAACCCTTGGATCCGCGTGCGCTCCGACACGTGGCTGCACGGAGCGATCGCCCTGGAGATCCTCGATCGCGGCATTCCGCCTCATGACCCACGCTTCGCCGGGCTCACGCTCAACTACGTCTGGATCTTCAACTTCTTCATCGCGCAGCTCGTGTCGCTCGCAGGCGGGAATCCCTTCACCTTCATGGTGGTGTTCAACGTGGTGAACACGGCGGTGTTCCTGCGCCTGGTCTGGCACATCGCGTTCACGGTTTGGCGCGAGCACCGGCCGGCCGACGGCGCGCTCGCGCTGGCTGCGCTGGGCTTCAACGCCGGCGCCTGGCTGCTCTGGCCGCTGCGCGTGGTCCAGGCGCTCACCGGGCAGGTGCGCGGCTGGGCGGAGATCCGCCGGCAGCTCGCGCACCACTACCTCGGCACCGTCGACGTGCTGTTCTCGCTCAGCGCGCCCTTTGCGCTCATGGCGAGCCCGCTCGACAAGTTCCTGCTCGGGAACGCGCTCAGCTACGCCTGGGTGCTGTTCGCGCTGTTCGTGTGGGCGCTGGCGGCAGCCGCTGCGGGCATGCTGTTCGTGCACGGAGTGGTCGGGCTCTCGGTGCTGCCGGTGGCCGCCGCGACGCTGGCGCTCACCGCCGTCCTCGCGCGGCGCCACGCTTGGCTTCCGGGCCAAGGCCGCCTCCTCGCCTTCGGCGCAGCGATCGTCGTGGGCGTGGCGCTCGCTGCCCCCTACACGTGGGCGATCTCGCGCGCCTGGGCGGAGGCCAAGACCGGCGTGCGAAACTCGTACTTCGGTTTCGGATTCGTCATGCCGTGGACGCTGCTCACAGCTTGCGGTGTCTCCCTGTGGCTCGCGCGGCGCCCGGCCGCGAGCGCGTTCCGCGAGCACCGGCCGGCGGCGGCGCTGCTTGCCCTCTTCGCGGCAGCGATGATCGCGTTCGCGCTGGTGGTCCGGCTTCCCTCCCGCAACGAGAACAAGTTCCCGTT
>VBOS01000137.1 GCA_005893185.1 Candidatus Eiseniibacteriota bacterium | reverse complement strand
CGGTCTCCTCCGCCGATTTTCCGCGCATGCGCGCGACCTCGGCCAGCGTCTTCCCGGTGAGCGGCTTGAGCGAGTCCTGCTTGAACGCCACGAGCAGCACCTTGTCGGGCGAGCCTGCCGCCAGCAGCAGGTTCTCCCATTTGTCCGTGGGGGTGCGCATCTCGAGCGCCACGCGCTTCCGGATCGCGGGGTCCTGGAGGCGGCGCCGCCACTCCGGCAGGCCGCCCTCCTGCACCCAGGGCGGCATGGCGGCGTCGAGCCCGGTGGCCCCAGCCGTGTACGTGTACATGTCGGCCGTGATCCTCAGGCCCTCGGCCCGCGCCCGCTCCACGCGCGCGATCACCGAGTCCAGCTTCCCCCAATTGGCCGCGCCCGCGGCCTTGAGGTGGTAGATCTCGGCCGGTACGCCGGCCTCGCGCGCGATGCGGATCAGCTCGTCCACCGACTCGAGCAGGCGGCCGCCCTCGCTGCGCATGTGGGAGATGTACATGCCGCCGTACGGCGCGGCCGCCTTGCACAGCTCGATCAGCTCATCGGTGTGCGCGTAGAACGCAGGCGCGTAGGTCAGCGCGGAGCCCACGCCGAGCGCCCCCTCCTCCATCGCCTGCCGCACCAGCGCGCGCATAGTGTCGAGCTCGGCGGCGGTGGGCGCACGGTCGGCGTAACCCAGCTCGTGGATGCGCACCGTGGTGGCGCCCACGAACGAGGCCACGTTGCACGAGATCCCGCGCCGCACCAGCTGGTCCAGGTACTCGCCGAGCGTGGTCCATGTGACGTCGTACTTGATGTCGGTCTGCTCCTGGATCACGCGGCGCTTCATCGCGTCGTTGAGCGGGCCCATGGACCAGCCCTCTCCCATCACCTCGAGCGTGACACCTTGTCGGATCTCGCTCTGCGAGCGACCGTCCTGGAGCAGGGGCTCGCTGCTCCAGCTCAGCATGTTGATGAAGCCGGGCGCGACCGCCATGCCGCGGGCTTCGATCTCCGTGCGGCCGTGGCCCGGTACGCGCCCCACCGCCGCGATGCTGTCGCCGCGGATCGCAACGTCGCCTAAGTACGGCGCCCCGCCGCCGCCGTCGAGGATGGTGCCGCCGCGGATCACGACGTCGTTGCCGGGGTGGGGGCCGCACCCGGCAAGCAGGAGCGTCACGAGAACGAAGTGGACCTTGCGCATTGGGTTCTCCAAGGGGGAAGGAACGATTCGGCCTCTCGGTTGGCAGCCGCGAAGCCCCGGATTGAAGCTCTCATGCGCTCGGTCATCGCGGCGCCTGCGCTCCCCAGCCGGCCCCGTTCCCCGTCCAGGTCTGCTTCGGCACCGGCAGGTGCCCGACGTCGCTGAAGCACACGAGCCGCGTCGTGCCGTCGGGGCGCACGGCGATGATCGTGAGCGATGCGTTCCCGATCTCCATCTCCGCCCAGCGCCGCGGATCGCCTGCGAGCGCGTGGCTCACGAACCAGCGGATCACGTTGCCGTGGCACACGAGAACGTCGTGGCGGTCCGCGTCGGGTGACGGAACCATGTATTTCGCCCAGGCGCGCGCGAGGTTCGAATCGCAGGCCGCGACCTCCCCGGGGTCGTGATCTCTCATGGAGTCGAAGCGGTCCGAGGCCGGCGCGCACTCGTGGATCAACGTGTCGATCGCCGGCGCCTTCCCCAGCAGCTGGCCGATGTCATCTGCGGTCTCCCGCGCGCGCCGGTAATTGCTGCTGATCAGCGCGGCGGTCTCGATCGGCAGCGCAGCCAGCCGCGCGCCGACCAGGCCCGCCTGCTCGTGCCCGAGCGCGTTGAGCCCGTTCGCCACGACGTCATCGGCGTTGCGATCGGGGTCGCGGTCGTACGTCCCGTGGCGCACCAGGTACACGTAATGAATGCCTGCGCCCGGCTTCGGCGGATCCGCAGCCCGCGCAGGGTCGCCGGAAAGCGCAGGCTACCACGCCCGGAGCCGGAGCCTCACGACCGCCCCGATCGCGATCCCAATCGGCCCGCATGGAGCCTCGTGAGATCCTGGTAGTCTCACCGCGATTCCGCCCCGGCCTTGGAGGTGTCCGATGAAGCCCTCGATTCGATGGATCCTTTCAACGTTGGCCCTGGCGCTGGTCTGTGCCCCGAGCGCCCGCGCAGTCACGGGTCCCAGCACCTTCTCGATCGTCGCCTACGACTCCGTGACCCACGAGCTGGGCGTCGCCGTGCAGTCCAAGTACTTCAGCGTCG
>VBOS01000136.1:17893-20298 GCA_005893185.1 Candidatus Eiseniibacteriota bacterium | reverse complement strand
GGCGATGAACTCCTTGCCGCGCCGCTGCTCGTCCGGATCGGGCTGGGGCTGCGGGTGGATGAGCTCGAGCTTGAGCCGCCCGAGGAACAGCTCCTTCACGAACGACGGCGCTTCCCACGTCGTCTCGCGCGAGGCCTCTGCGACGGCGCGCGCTTCCTGCTCGGAGGCGTGCGAGGAAACCGGCTTGGAATCACTCATCGTGGACCTCCGCCCCCCTTCACGTGCACCGCGGCGACAGAGCGCCCCCGGGGTTATCGGCCGGGATCGCGACGGAGGTTACCCCGGGAGAAGAACTGCCTCAAACGGGACGGGCACGCTGGAACGCAGGTGCGGTGTCCGAGCCTCGGCGCTTCAGCACCATGCAGAAGAACATGGCGGCGTACTTGAGCGGCCACCGGCGCGTGATCGCGAACTGCGCGCGGCTCACGGCGGGCAGAAAGGGTGTGCGTGCCAGCATTCCGATGAAGCGCGCATCGAGGCAGAGGTTCGTGCCCGTGGTGCGCACGACGTCGAGGCCGCAGGCGTCGAAGAGCCGGAGCGCCCGCCAGAACGGATACCTCAGGTGATCCTCGAGAACCGGATTGCGCGGCTTGCGTTTCACGAGGTGCGCAGCACGGGCCAGCGCGTAGGGCATCGAGAACGCGTTGGGCAGGGTGACGACCGCGACGCCCTCCGGGGCAAGCACGGCGGCCAGATTCTGGATCACGCGCCGGGGCCGCGCCGTGTGCTCGACCACCTCGGTGCACAGGACGAAATCGTAACGCTGCGCCGGATCCATCTCCTCCGCGTCTTGAGCCCGGAACTCGATCGACCGTTCGGGCGAGAGCGTGGCGAAGGCGGCCTCGGCCTTCGCGATCTGCCTCGCGTCGATGTCGATCCCCAGCACCTCCCGAAATCCAAAGTCGGAGATGATCTCGCCGACCCGAATTCCTTCACCACGCGATCCTCGATCAACTCGGGCATCAGGCGGCAGAAAAGATTGAGGCGAAGGCGGTGAAGGACGCGGGTTTCGGCGTCGTCGCGATAGCCGTAGAGCTCGTCGAGCTGGCGCTGGAGCGGGTCGCGATCGTCGCAGCGGAAGCCCACGCGGTAGAACATGGAGGGGACGGAGGCTAGCATAAGGGCCCGCGCGTCTGCGGGCCCTCATGCCACTCCCATGGCTGCCGTGGACCCTACGCGGTCACAAGGCTCCGCTGATCAAGAGACGCTTCGTGAGCGACCGGCCGGCCTGCGCGAGCCGCAACAGGTAAAGTCCGGCATGGACGTCGCGCGGCCTGCCCATTTCGACAACGTGAGGCCCTGCTCCCAGCGAGCCCACCTCGCGCGACAGGATGAGCCGGCCGGCAATGTCCAGGAGGTCGAGTCGGGCCGGCGCCGCGCTGGGAAGCGCGAAGGACACGGTGAACCGAGACACCACCGGGTTCGGCCGTGCGCCATCGAGCGCGAACGCCACGGCGCTCGACGGGTTGACCGCGGTCACCTCGGGAACGTCCACGAATACCTGGCCGGTGAAATCACAACCGAGTTCCGATGGCACCGCGAGCAAATACCCGTAGCGATGACCCGACGTGACCGCCTTGTCCTCGAACGTCACGTCGCCGGAAGCGTCGCTCTGCACCGTCGCGATGCTGGTCCACGGCCCGCCGTCCGCGCTCCGGTACACGGCGCCGTAAGGGCCGGTTGCGTTCCGAACGCCCCACTGGACGCGAGCGGTACCCGGATCAGCGCTGGAACTCGGCGTCACCGACGACGCCTGACCCTGACCGCCCCAGTTGAGGAACCAGGTGTCGCCGAGCATCGTGGCACCGCTCCAGCCTCCGTACACGACCATCCGGTCCCCGACCGGATCGTACGCGGCGGACATCGCGTCGCGGCCCACGGGCACGCTGCCAGCCGGTGCCAGCTGCGTCCATTGGAGCGACCCACGGAACGAGAGCTCCCAGGTGTCGTTCAGGAACGACGACAGGTTGTCGCTCGTGGCATCGTACCCACCGAAGAGGACGACGCGATCGCGGAGCGGATCGTAGATCGAGGCCATCGTCCGCCGTCCCCGGGGCAGGGTGCTAGCCGGCGCGAGCTTGTGCCAGTTCGGCGTGACCGGATGGAGATCCAGCGCCCACACGTCGTTGTGCGCGCCCAGATACGCATCACTGGTCGAGCCTCCGAAGATGATCATGCGATCGCGCACTGGCTCGTACACCGAGGCCATGCCGTAACCGCCCGGGGGCGATGAGCCGCTCGTGGGGACCGGAACCCATGCGGGAGCGCCGGAGAGGTCGAGCTCCCAGGTGTCCACGGGCAGGCCGGCCGTTCCGCCGCAGCCCACGAACCGCTGGCGGAACAGATCGTAGACGGCGGCGCCCGCGAGACGGCCGGCGGGCGGCGTGCCCGACGGGAAGAGCTCG
>VBOS01000136.1:0-17667 GCA_005893185.1 Candidatus Eiseniibacteriota bacterium | reverse complement strand
CTTCGTTGAATTCGATGTACGCGTAGTTGAAGTCGCGGTACAAACCCCCAAAGATCAGGTAACGCTGGTTCGCCTGGTCGTACACGGCCGCGTACTCACGCCGGGGGCTCGGCGCGGACCTGCCACCTCCCAGCGCGGACCATGTACCGTCGACTGCGGACCACACCGGCCTGGCCGAGACCATCAGCGCGAAGCCGAGAGCCAGCGAGCGGACGAAATTCCATGCGCGGGATTGCGACATGAGATAACCCTCCTTCTGGGCCATGCGCGTGCCCGTCCCGTACGGGACAGGCCTGCTCCGTAGAAAGGCAGGATCGACCGTTCCGTAGCAACGGTACTCCTGTGGGTTCGGCGCCGCAAGGGCCGGTTCTTGCCGCCGCCGCCTGCGATCCCCATAATCGGCGCCTCGTCGGGATGTCTTGACCCAAGCCCCGATCACCGCGGCCGTCGCGGGCCCCGAGCCTCGCATTCGCTGGGAGACGCACCCGATGGACCCTCCGCAGAGCACGAGCCTCCAGAAAGGTCGAGTCCGCGACCACTTCGACACCGACGCGCGAATCTGGCAGGACCTCTATCGCGCCACCGACCTGCAGTCGCGCATTCTCCAGGAACGCATGCGCCTGGTCATGGAGTTCGTGGACGGGCTCGGCCTGCCTCGCGGCGCGCGCGTGCTCGACATCGGCTGCGGCGCGGGGCTGACCTCCCGACGGCTGCTGGAGCACGGATTGCATGTCGTGGCGATGGACATCTCCCCGAAAATGATCGAGCTGGCCCGCTCCAACTGCGCGGATGTAGCGCCCCCGGGCCAGGTGGAGTTCCGGGTGGGAGACGTCGAGGATCTTGCTCTCGAGGAGGGCGCATTCGAGCTCGTCGTGGCCATGGGGCTCATCCAGTACCTGGAATGGGACCGCTGGGCGCTCCAGCAGATGCACCGCTCGCTCCGGATCGGCGGACACCTGATCGTCACCGCGCCGAACCGCCTTCGCCTGGCGAACCTGGATCCGTGGTTCCTCGCCGTCCAGGCGAAGAGGCGGATCATGAAGCGGCTCGCACGCCGGTCCGCCGGATCCCGAGCTCGCGGTCCCGCCTATTTCGACCGGTTCTACGCCATGGGGCGCCTACAGGACATGCTGACGGCGCTCGGATTCGATGTGAAGGCCTTGCACACGCACGGGTACGGACCCTTCTGGACCATCCAGCGTTTCCAGCGCCTGTCGTCCGCGGTCGACCGGCTCTTCGGCGCCGCGCGGCGCAGCGGTCTGGCGCCGTTCCTGGCAGGAATGGGCAGCGACGCAGTGGTGCTCGCCCAGGCCCAACCCAGCCTGTTCGGTCTCGATCCGCGCCGTCCATTCCCTGACCGCGAGCGGCACAGGCAAGACTTCGAGTCGGATCACCGGGCGATGGTCGGAGCCCGCGACGAGTGGCTCCGCGTGCATCCGCGCCATCGGGGATTCCGCGCCGAGGCGCTCGGTCCCGCCTCGTACGCAGGCACGACGGTGCTGGTGATTGCGCCCCATCCCGACGACGAGATCATCGGATGCGGGGGCACCCTGCTGCAGCTGGTGTCCGCAGGGGCGCGCGTGACGGCGCTGCACGCCACGGATGGAGCCGCATCCGCCGGCGTGTCCACGCTCCCCGACGACGTGCGCCACACGATCCGGATGGAACACGCGCGCGCGGTCGCCAAGATGGCGGGCTTCCACGAGACCTTGCTGTGGGGGCGCGCGGAGCGCACGGGACTCACGGACGAGGCATGCGTCGGCGACCTCGGGGATGTCCTGGGGAGGCTGAAGCCGCGGCTCGTGTTCGTGCCGTTCCTTGCCGACCCCCACCCCGATCACCGGGCGGTCAACCGCATCCTGGCCCAGGCCCTGGAGCGCGTTCCGGAATCGGTCCCCGGCGCACGCGTGCTCGGCTACCAGGTTTGGAGCCTCGCGCCATGCAACCTCTACTGTGAGATCAGCGGGGACATGCTGCGCAAGGAGCGGTTGCTATTCGCGTACCGAACCGAGATGGCGGTGGACGACTACGTCCACTACTGCGCGGCACTCCACGCCTATGACGCGGCGCGGCTCACCGGGCGGAACGGTTTCGTCGAAGGCTTCTTCGGCGTTGGGGCCGCCGAGTACCTTGCGCTCTCCCGCGAGCCGGCCGCGGCGCGCGCCTGACGCCGCCGGCAGTCAATCGCGGGCGCTCAGCAACGCCAGAATCTGCCAGAGCCGCGGGAGGCGGAGCCATCGACTCCGCACCCCGGGGTACAGGCGCAGGTGGTGCACGCGGAAGCGCCGCCCGAATTCCCAGGGGTACCAACCGGAACGGTGGGTCTCGAACGGCGTCTCGGGATAGTCCTGCTTCCGAAAGCCCAACGGAGTGGAAACGATCACCCGCCGCGCCCGCCGGGTGAGGAGATCGAGCACGTGCCAAGCGTCGGATTTCTCAAGGTGCTCGAGGACCTCCACGAAGAGGGCCAGGTCGTAGATCGGGGCGTCCGCGGGAAGCACGCGGTCCAGCTCGCGCGCGTCACCCGTATAGAAATGGTCGTAGCTCCCGTAGCGGGGCGGCCCCACGTCCAGGCCGTCCACCCGCTCGGCCGGTGAGTACTCACGGACGAGGCAGCCGAATTTCCCGTATCCCGCTCCCACGTCCAGCACGGTCCTCGGCCGGACCTCGGCGACCAGGTCGAGGACATGGGGGATTTGCCAGCGCTCCGATGTACCCACGATGCCTCATTCTGCCTGCGGTTCGCGCTCGGAACAAGACGGAGGTGAGGCTCGCCTCGCCAATAAAGGGCAGGCGCCAACCCTCTGCGATCGAAAGTGGGCATGAGGAGCGGGCCGGCCTACTCCGCGCCGCTGGTCGTGCGGTCTTCCACGATCTTCCAGCCCTCCGGGAACCGGCGGAGCTGGAGCGTGAAGGTGCCGTGGGGCGAACCGTCGCGGAGCGTGAGCCGCCAGGCTCCCCGCACCGTGGCACGGTCCGGGGCGCCCAGCGCGACCTCCCGGAGATCGAACGCGAGCGTTCCCATCTCACGGCCCCCCGACTTGTAGCGGCGGATGTATCGTTCCCGCGTGGCTTCCCAGCCGCGGCTCACGCTCTCGCCGCTGTAGAAGGTGAGCGAGTCGGACTTCCAGTAGCCGTCCATGAAGCCGTCCAGGTCGCCGCGGTTCCAGGCCTGCCGCTGCGCCTCGAGCACGTTTCGCACCGCGGCCTCCGCGCCTGCGGCGCCCGACCCGCCGGAGGGTCCGCAGCCGGCGGTCACGAGGAGCAGCGGAGTCAGCGCGGCGACCCTTCTCAGCCGAGATCCATTCGATCGCTCCACATCGCCCGGCCTTCCTCGAAATCGATCTCGAGACCGGGGTGGACAATAACAAACGAAGGGGGCCGGATGCGCCGCTTCACGTCGCAATCTCGATTCCAATGTGATTCGCAGACGGAGAGTCGAAGACACAGGCCTTGTGGGATGTGTCCCATCCACGTAGACTCCGGGCGGTCTGGCGCTCTCAAGGGGGGGACCGATGGTTGCGCGCGCGAGTCTTGTTCAACCGCCGGTGCGGGCTCGTGACCGGCCTGGGCTCTACTGCCCTCCGGCGCTCACCGCCGGAGCGGACGGGGCGCTTCTCGCGTCCGAATCCTCTCTCGGTCCTCTGCTTCGCGCACGCCCTGCACGGCCGTCGAAGGCCCCGTCGTCCGCGCGCGGGAATCCAGTGTCGGCGCGCGCGCGGCGGTGCTGATGCCCGGGCCCGCCAGATGGGAATCGACGCGCAGAGCGGTGGTGGTCTATGGCGCGACGATCGTCGCCGTCCTAGCGGCCGTGCTGATGCGCTGGCTGCTCGATCCGGTGCTGGTGGATCAGCTTCCGCTCGTCACGCTCTACGGGGCGGTGGCAGCCGCCCTGTGGTGGGGCGGCTACCGCCCGGCGCTGGTGGCCGTGGCCACGGGATATCTGGCCTGCAACTACCTGTTCATGGAGCCTCGTTACCGCGTGGCCGTGAACACCGCCCCGCACTTGGTCGGGCTGATCACCTTTCTCTTCACCTGCTCGATCATCGTCGCTCTCGGGGAAGCCATGCGTCGCGCCCAGCGCCACGCGGAGGAGGAGCGCAGGCGCGTCCGCGTCACGCTCACCAGCATCGGGGACGCGGTCATCACCACCGATGCGGAAGGGCGAATCACCCTGCTCAATCGGGTCGCGGAGACGCTGACCGGCTGGACGAACGAGGAGGCGGCGGGTCAGCCTCTCCCTGCCGTCTTCCGCATCGTCGAAGAGAAGACGATGCGCACCGTCGAGGACCCCGTCTCCCGGGTGATGGCCTCGGGCTCGATCGTGGGCCTCGGCAACCACACGGTCCTGATCGCGCGGGACGGCACGGAACTGCCCATCGACGACAGCGCAGCCCCGATCCGGGATGCCCGCGGCCAGATCGCGGGAGTCGTGCTGGTCTTCCGCGACGCATCCGAGAGCCGGAGCATCGAGACCGCGCTGCGGCAGCAGGTCAGTCTCTTCGAAGAGTCGCGCGAGGCCGTCTTCGGCTGGCGGTTCCGCGGTCCCATCATCTTTTGGAACCGGGGCGCGGAGCGGCTCTACGGCTACACGAAGCAGGAGGCGATCGGCAGAGTCCCCGATATCCTGCTGGCGACGGTGTTTCCGCAGGGAAGCAGGAGCGCGTTCGAGGCCGACTTCGAGCGGAGCGGCGAGTTCACGGGCGAGCTGGTCCACACCGGCAAGGACGGCCGGCCGATCACCGTGGAGAGCCACATCCAGCTCATAAACGAAGGCGGCGAGCGCCCGTTCGCCCTGCAGACCAGCCGCGACGTCACAGAGCGCAAGCAGGTGGAGAAAGCCCTGGTCGAGAACGAGCGGCGCTTCCGGCACATGGCGGACGCCGCTCCGGTCATGATCTGGGTCAGCGGCACCGACAAGCTCTGCACCTGGTTCAACAAGCCGTGGCTGGATTTCGTGGGTCGCCCGCTGGAGAAGGAGCTCGGCAACGGCTGGGCCTAGAACGTGCACAGCGACGATTTCGACCGCTGCCTCGCGACCTACACCAGCGCCTTCGACGCCCGCCAGCCTTTTTCGATGGAGTACCGGCTGAGACGCCACGACGGCGAATACCGCTGGCTGCTGGACAACGGCGTCCCCCTCCATGGAGCGGCCGCGGTCTTCACCGGGTACATCGGCTCGTGCCTGGACATCACGGAACGGAAGGAGGCGGAGGAACGCCTGCGGGAGGCCGAGGAGCGGGCCCGCACGGTCGTGGAAAACGTGGTCGACGGGATCATCACCATCGACAGCGTGGGCACCATCCAATCGTTCAACCCGGCGGCCGAGGGCCTGTTCGGATACGAGGCCCGGGAGGTCATCGGGCGCAACGTCAGGACGCTCATGCCGGAGCCGCATCGGAGCGCGCACGACGGCTACATCGCCAACTATCTCACGACGGGCCGGGCGAAGATCATCGGCAGCGGCCGGGAAGTCGAGGGGCTGCGCAAGGACGGGTCGGCGTTCCCGATGGACCTGGCCGTGAGCGAATTCCGGCTGCACGAGCGCCGCTATTTCACCGGGATCGTGCGTGACATCACCGAGCGCAGGCTCCTCGAGCAGCGGCTCCGCGAGCGCGCCGAGCAGCTGGCGGTGGTCGAGCGCCGCAAGGACGAGTTCCTGGCGACCCTGGCCCACGAGCTCAGGAATCCCCTGGCCCCGATCCACAACGCCGTGCAGGTCCTCATGGTGACGGGCCTGCGCGACCCCGAGCTGAAGTGGTCCCGGGAGGTGATCGACCGGCAAGTCCGGCACATGGCCCGGCTGCTCGACGACCTTCTCGATGTGTCCCGTATCTCGCACGGCAAGCTGGCGCTCCGCAAGGAGCGCATCCGGCTGGCGGCGGTGATCCAGAGCGCCATCGAGACGAGCCGCCCGCTGGTCGAGAGCCAGAGGCACGAGCTGGTCGTCGCCGTGCCCGACGAGCCGATCCTCATCGACGCAGATCCTGTTCGGCTGGCCCAGGTGTTCTCGAACCTGATCAACAACGCGGCCCGGTACACGGAGCCCGGCGGACACATCCGTCTCATCGCCGAGCGGCAGGGCAGTGACGTCGTGGTCACCGTGAAGGATGACGGCATCGGCATCCCCGCCGAGATGATGCCCCGCATCTTCGAGATGTTCTGCCAGGGCCAGGAACGAACGGAGCGTGCGTCGGGGGGCCTCGGCGTCGGGCTCTCTCTGGTCCAGGGTCTGGTTCAGCTGCACGGTGGCCACGTCGAGGCGCTGAGCGGTGGGCAGGACATGGGAAGCGAGTTCATCGTCCGCCTCCCGGCGGCGGTGGAAGCGCGGCCTCCGGCCCCGCCGAGCCACGAGGTCTCGGAAGTCGTGCCCCCGCGGCGCCTCCTGATCGTGGACGACATGCAGGACACAGCGGACAGCCTGGCCTATCTGATGAGATTGAAGGGGCACGAAGTCCGCACTGCCTACGACGGCGTGGCAGCCATCGCAGCTGCGGCTGAGTTCAGGCCCGAGATCGTGTTGCTCGACATCGGAATGCCGAAGCTCGACGGATACGAAACCTGCCGGCAGATCCGCGGGCAGCCCTGGGGCAAGGACATGTTCCTCGTGGCCTTGACCGGCTGGGGCCAGGATGGCGATCGCCGCCGGGCCGACGAAGCCGGCTTCGACCGGCACTTGGTCAAGCCCGTGGATCCCGGCGCCCTCATGACCCTGCTGGCCGCGCTGCCGCCGGGGCCGGTCCGCGGCAGAGGCTGAGCGGGCAGCAACGGACCTTGGTGCCGCGTGCGCAGCGAGGGGAGCTCGATGGGCATCACGTGAGAGGCACCCACGTGGCAGCCCTGTTGCCCGCCGCTGCGGCGCTCCGGTATTCTGCCGCGTCCTTCGGCGCCTGGGCCGCCCGGCGCGCGAAGACTCGAGGCCGGCCGCGCCGCGGCCGGGCCGCGCGAAGCCACGCCGCGGTCCGACCGGACCCGACCATGGCCCCATCCCTAACGACAAGGAGCACCCGATGAATCTGCTGCGCGCCTTAGGTCTGGCCCTGCGGAGACTCCCCCGGGCGGTTCGCGCCGCCGCGTTCTCCTCCCTGGCCCTGGCGTTGCCGGCCGCCGCTTTCGCGAGCGAGCTGGACCTCGAGCTGCCGGTCCTCGACACGCAGTACCAGCTCTTCGGAATGGCGATCTCGGGGCGGACGCTCCTGCTGCTCGGCCTCGGCGTATGCGTGCTGGGCGGGCTGTTCGGGCTCGCCATGTACCGGCAGGTGAAGGCCCTGCCCGCCCACAAGAGCATGCTCGACGTCTCCAACATCATCTGGGAGACGTGCAAGACCTACCTTTTCCAGCAGGGCCGACTCCTGGTCGTGCTCGAGTCGCTGATCGCACTCTGCATCGTCTACTACTTCGGCGTGCTCCAGCACCAGGGCCCGGGCAAGGTGCTGCTGATCCTGATGTGGTCGGTGGTCGGCATCCTCGGCTCCTACTCGGTGGCGTGGTTCGGGATCCGCATGAACACGTACGCCAACAGCCGCACCGCCTTCGCGTCGCTGCGCGGCAAGCCGCTCCCGGTCTATGAGATCCCGCTCCAGGCCGGCATGAGCATCGGCGTGCTGCTGATCTGCGTCGAGCTGCTGATGATGCTCGTGATCCTGCTGTTCGTGCCGCGCGAGGCGGCGGGTGCATCTTTCCTGGGCTTCGCGATCGGCGAGTCGCTCGGGGCCTCCGCGCTCCGCATCGCGGGCGGGATCTTCACCAAGATCGCCGACATCGGCTCCGACCTCATGAAGATCGTGTTCCGCATCAAGGAGGACGATCCCCGCAACCCCGGCGTGATCGCGGACTGCACAGGCGACAACGCAGGCGACTCGGTGGGCCCGACCGCCGACGGCTTCGAGACCTACGGCGTGACCGGCGTCGCGCTCATCTCGTTCATCGCGCTGGCCGTGATGCCGGAGCACAAGGCGCACCTGCTGGTGTGGATCTTCACGATGCGCATCCTCATGATCCTCACATCGATCGTGGCCTTCAGCGTGAACGGCGCGATGGCGCGCTCGCAGAACGCGGGCAAGGACAAGATCGACTTCGAGGCCCCGCTCACGAGCCTGGTGTGGACCACGTCGCTGCTCTCGATCGCGGTCACGTTCGCGGTTTCGCGCTGGATGCTCGCCGACCTCGGCGCCGGGCTGTGGTGGAAGCTCTCCACCATCATCTCGTGCGGAACGCTGGCGGCGGCGCTGATTCCCGAGCTGACCAAGGTGTTCACCAGCAGCAACTCACGCCACACCCGCGAGATCGTCGCGGCCTCGCGCGAGGGCGGCGCGCCGCTCACGATCCTCTCGGGGCTCGTGGCCGGCAACTTCTCGGTGTTCTGGAAGAGCCTGACGATCGCAACCCTGCTGTTCGTCGCCTACCGGATGTCGCTCCAGGGCCTCGCGGGCTTCATGGGCTACCCCGCGGTGTTCGCCTTCGGCCTCGTGGCCTTCGGCCTGCTCGGCATGGGACCCGTGACCATCGCCGTGGACTCCTACGGCCCGGTCACCGACAACGCCCAGAGCATCTTCGAGCTCTCGCAGATCGAGTCCATTCCCGGCGGTGCGGCCCAGATCGAGAAGGAGTTCGGGTTCAAGCCCGACTTCGCGCTGGGCAAGCACTTCCTCGAGGACAACGACGGCGCGGGCAACACCTTCAAGGCCACGGCCAAGCCGGTGCTGATCGCGACCGCTGTGGCCGGCGCCACAACCATGATCTTCTCGCTGTTCGTGCTCCTGAAGCGCGAGATGGGGGCGGCCTTCGACCTCACCCTCACCGAGCCCCGGGTGCTGCTCGGGCTCATCATGGGGGGCGCCACGATCTACTGGTTCACCGGCGCCTCGATGCAGGCGGTCACGACCGGGGCCTTCCGCGCGGTCGAGTTCATCAAGCGCAACATCCACCTGGAGTCCGCGGAGAAGGCTTCGATCCAGGACTCGAAGGAAGTGGTTCGCATCTGCACGAAGTACGCGCAGGCCGGGATGTTCAACATCTTCATCGTGATCTTCTGCCTGACGCTCGCGTACGCGTTCTTCGATCCGATCTTCTTCGTCTCCTACCTGATCTCGATCGCGGTGGTGGGTCTGTTCCAGGCGATCTACATGGCGAACGCCGGCGGCGCATGGGACAACGCCAAGAAGGTGGTCGAGGTGGAGCTCCAGGAGAAGGGTACCGATCTGCACGCAGCCACCATCGTGGGCGACACGGTGGGCGACCCGTACAAGGACACATCTTCGGTGGCACTCAACCCGATCATCAAGTTCACGACGCTCTTCGGCCTGCTCGCGGTCGAGACCGGCGTCGCGAATCAGGCGATCGCGCGTCCGATCGGGGTCGTGCTGATGCTCGTGGCGCTCGCCTTCGTTTACCGCTCGTTCTACGGCATGCGCATCGCGACGAAACAGGAGCCGGCAGCTGTGGCAGCTGTGCCGCGCGAGCAGGCCCGCGAGCGGGCGCCTGAGCCGGTCGGAAGGCGCTGAGCCCGGCGGCATCTTCGGCAGCGAGTCCAGCGGCCACGCCCCGCGGCGTGGCCGCTGCGTTTGAGGCGCGATCCCGCGGGCGCGTCGCCGCGACTCCACATTGTCCGAGGGCCCGGGGGGGCGTGTAGCGTAGTATTGTAGAGCTACCTCGTTCACCCGACTCCTCTTTCGGAGACGCGGACATGGGTCTTGCGCATCATGCCGAGCGGGAAACCCCTTCCCGGGGCTGGAGAAAGGCGTGGTGGCGCCCCGGCGGGGGCCGGATTGCATTCGCGACTCTTGTCACGCTGCTTCTCGCCCCCAGCGCGTGGGGCGCGCAGGTTGCGGCGCTCGCCGCACTCCACCATGACGGCCAGACGTTCCTCACATGGACCTGTCCGCCGGGTGCAGGCTGGACCTACCGGGTCTACCGGTCGTTCTCGAAGATCCTGATCGCCGCGGATCTCGAAACCGCCACCCTGATCGGCGGGCCGGCCGATTCGAGCTGGTGCGATCGCCGGCTCTCATCGCTCAGCGGCACGGTTTTCGGATTCGCGGTGGACTCGCTGGCGGCGCCGCTCGATTCCACCCAGGGGTTGTTCGTGTGGACGCCGGATGCCGCAGGCCCCCCCTGGTACGCCGTGACGTGTGTGGGCGCGGACGGATACGAGGATCGGGCCATCACGCCCGGCGGCAACTCGCTGGTGGACCCGGTCCTGGAGACGCCCGCGCCGCCACGCCCGGTGTACCAGCGCACGCTGGTCGATCCGTTGGGAGCACCCGCGGACGTGTACACGTTGTGGACCAGCGCCCGGGAGACGTCCTTCTTCCCCGCCATGTGCAACCGATCCTCGGAGCCTTTCGACTGCAGCGTTCACCACGGCACAGCGGGCGGGGGGCTCATGTTCCACGCGCACGTGCGGGGCGGCAGCTTCTACCTCGCCCATGCAGGCTCGGGTGAGCAGGGCGAGTGGCAGATCACGATCGACGATTTCATCCGCACGTACGATGTCAACACGTTCTGGTTTGGATACCACGACGGCTACGACATCGAGGCAGGAATGAACCCGCTGCTGCCGCCGACGTCCGGAACCGTGGAGGACTACACCGCGCGCCGCGTGGGGTTCACGCTCGAATGGGCGCAACGTTCACCATCGTGTTCCTCGCGATGTGGCGCCCCGACCTGATCGCGGCCACGATGGTGAACGTTCCGCTCTTCGACTTCTCGTTCACGTCCGACGCGAATCCGAACAGCTCCTTCAACGAAGGCGGGGCCCAGCGGGTTTCCTGTGATCGAATGTGGGGCACGGTCGGCACGGGGTTGCGGATGGCGGATGGCACGCCGGTGTACGACCGGCTCAACGCGGGCGCCATGGCGCGCTCGCTCGAGGCGCGCTACGTGCCGCCCATCATCGCATTCAGCGGGCGCAACGACTCGCTGCTGGGGTGGAGCGAGAAGATCCCGTTCTACCGCGCGATGCGGGAGTCGCGGGCCGGCGGCACGTTCTTCTGGGACACGCGGAGTCACACCAACACGGCCACAGCTGGCGCATGGTGGCCGATGCAGGACTACGCCTACGTCTATCGCTTCCGCGCCAACCTCAGCTTCCCCGCGCTCTCGAACTGCAGTGCGGACGGCGACCCGGGAGACGGCCATGCGGCGGTTGGCGACAGCATCGGCACCATCAACGGCTTCGTGGAGTGGGCCGAATCCGTGGAGGACGAGCCGGACGCATGGAGGGTGATACTGACGCTGCGCGACCTGACGACCCTGTGGGGCCCGGTCGTGAGAGCGCCCGATTCGCTGACCGTGGACGTGACGCCGCGCCGGCTACAGAGGTTCAGAGTCGGGGAGCAGAACCCGTGGCGGGTCGTGCGATCGAGCGACGGCGCGATCGTGCAATCGGGCAACATCGCTGCCGACACCATCGGAGTCCTAACGATTCCGGCGGTCAAGGTGTTTCGAAGCGGAAGCCAGCTCGAGATCGGACAACGGCTGGTCACGGAGGTCGGCGCGGAGACCCCGCCGCCCGAACACTCCCGGCCCGGCATCGCCCCCGTCCCCTGCCCGCTCCTCGGAGAGTGCGCGCTCATGATCGAGTGGCCGCGGTCCGGCGAGGCGACGGTCGCCATCCTCGATGTCGCTGGCCGCCGGGTGCGGACGCTCTTCCGCGGGCCCGCCGATCGTGGTCGGCAGGGGGTCACGCTCGACTCTCGGGGGCTGCATGGCGGCGTCTACTTCGTGCGCGCCCAGCAGGGCGGTGCGTCCGCGGTACGGCGGGTCGCGATCGTGGATTGAGCCATCGCACCCGGGCGCGAAGTCCGGACCTTCAGCTCGCAGACCAAAGACCCGCTAACTCTTTGCGGCCTCGGCGTAAATCCGGTCGCACTTGGCAGCGAGGATGAAGTCGTTCCGGTGCAGGCCCTTGATCTTGTGCGTCCAGGTCTCGACCCGCACCCTGCCCCACGCCAAGTGGATGTCGGGGTGGTGTTGCTCGCGCTCGGCCAGCTCCCCCACAGCGACCGTGAAGTCGAGCGCCGAGCGGAAGTCCTTGAACGCGTAATCGCGCTCGATGCGCTCGATGCCCTCGCGCTCGACGCGCCGCCATTCGGGAACATCGGGTGCCAGCGCCGCGATCTCCGCATCGCCGAGCGGCGGGACGCCACCGCGGCACGGAACGCACGAGGACTGGGTCAGCCCGCTCATGTGCGCGAGGATCGGTCCGGATGCTGCGGGCGTCAAGTCGCTGCGAGCGTCTCGATCCGGGCGAGGCCCGCTTCGAGATGAGCCGGCTCGACGATCAGGCTCAACACGATGTGCGCTCGCCCTTCCACCTCGTACTCGTAGAAGTGGCCGGGGTGGACGACCACGTCACGCCGCAGCAGCTCGAGCGCCCACTCCTCCTCGGAGCGCACGAGCGGCACGCGCAACATGGCGACCCACCCGCCGGCGGCCGGGAGCAACTGGAACTCGGGGCGGCGCGCGGTGAACGCCCGGAGCGTCTCGAGATTCGAACGCAGCCGCTCGCGCACCCGCGGCTGGAACACGCGACGCGCCTCGAGCAGCCGCGGCAGCGCGGCCTGCACAGGCGACCCGACGGAGAGGAAGAGATCGGCGATCCACTCGAGGCCGGCGAGCGCCCGCTCGCTCGCTGCGTCGGGGCCCGCCAACGCGATCCAGGAGAGCTTCATCCCCGGCATGCCGCACACCTTGGAGAGGCCGCTCAGCACGAACGTCGGAACGCGCCGTGGCCCGAGCAGGCTCGGCAGCGGCGCAACGGCGGGCGGCCACGGAAAGTCGCCAAACACCTCGTCCGAGACGATCGCGGCTCCATGCGCCTCGCACAGGGATTCCAGATGGCCGATCTCGGCCGGCGCGAGGCACGACCCGGTCGGATGATTGGGCTGCACTACGACCACGCCGGAGGCGCCCCCGCGGAAGGCGCGATCGAGCGCTTCGAGATCGAGGTGCCAGCGGCCGTGGAACGCCAGGCGGTAGCGCTCGAGCTCCACCCCCTCGAGCGCGGCCAGCGGCTCGAACAGCGGGTAGCTCGGCGAGGGAACCAGAAAACGCCCGCCGGGATCGGCGAGCAGGCGGAAGAGATGCGCGTACGCCTCGCTCGTGCCCGCCGTGAGCACCAGTCGCGCGGCATCCACCTCGAGGCCGCGAGCCGCGTAGTAAGCGCACACGGCCGCGCGCGCCGGGGCGCTCCCCCGCGGGTCCGGCTCGTAGCGCCCGCCGCTGGCTGCTGCGAGCGCGCCCATCTCGCCCGGCCCGGCGCCGGAGAGGCCCACCCGCGAAGGGTTGGCCTCGGCCAGATCGAGCAGGGGAACGCCCCGCGCGCGGCGCTCGGCGAGCAGGCGCGCCCAGGGCGTCGGCTCGAAGTCGTGCGGGACGCGGCGCGAGAGGATGGGCTACGTCCCCTCGCTCCAGGTCTGCATGTAGCGCTCCTGGTCGGAGGTGGGTGAATCGATCTCGATCCCCATGCTCTTCAGCTTGAGCCGCGCGACCTCGCGGTCGATGTCCGCCGGCACGGAATGCACGTCCTTGGCCAGGGAGCGTCCCTTCTTGCGCAGGTACTCGACGCTCAGCGCCTGGTTCGCGAACGACATGTCCATCACCATCGCCGGGTGCCCTTCGGCCGCCGCCAGATTGATGAGCCGGCCTTCGCCCAGCAGGTACAGCCGCTTTCCGCCCTTCAGCTTGTACTCCTCGACGAACGGGCGGACCTGGCGCTTGCCGTCCGCCAGCCGCTCGAGCGCGGGGATGTCGATCTCGACGTTGAAGTGTCCGCTGTTCGCGACGATCGCTCCCTCCTTCATCGCGAGGAAGTGCTCGCGGCGCAGCACGGCCTTGTTGCCGGTCACGGTGATGAAGAGGTCGCCGTGCGGGGCGGCATCGCTCATCGCGACCACCTGGTGTCCGTCCATCCGCGCCTCGAGCGCGCGCAAGGGATCGATCTCGGTGACGACCACCGTCGCCCCCATGCCCTTGGCCCGGGCCGCGAGCCCGCGGCCGCACCAGCCGTAGCCTGCGATCACCACCGTCGAGCCCGCCACCAGCATGTTCGTGCAGCGCAGCACCCCGTCCATCGTGCTCTGCCCGGTGCCGTAGCGGTTGTCGAACAGGTGCTTGGTGTCGGCGTCGTTGATCGCGATCACCGGATAGCGCAGGACGCGGCTGGCCGCCATCGCGCGCAGGCGCGTCACTCCGGTCGAGGTCTCCTCGGTGCCTGCGATTACGCCGCTCAGGTGATCCTTCTTCTTGGTGTGGAGCACGGTCACGAGGTCGCAGCCGTCGTCCATGGTGACGTGCGGCTCGGCCTCGATGCACGAGACGATGTGCGAGTAGTAGGTCTTGTGATCCTCGCCCTTGATCGCGTACGTGGAGATCCCGTAGCTCGCCACCAGTGCGGCCGCCACGTCGTCCTGCGTGCTGAGCGGGTTCGATCCGCACAGAAACACCCGGGCGCCTCCCGCCTGCAGCGTGCGTGCCAGGTTCGCGGTCTCGGTCGTGACATGCAGGCAGGCCGCGATGCGCAGCCCCTTGAGCGGCCGCTCCTTCTCGAAGCGGGCGCGGATCGCCCGCAGCACGGGCATGTGCCGGTCGGACCACTCGATGCGCATGCGGCCTTCGCGCGCGAGGCTCAGGTCCCGGACGTCACCGGGGACCGCGGGATCGTCGTGCGCGGCGCCGTTGCCGGCGCGCGACCGGGCCTTGTTCGACGCTTCCGATGAAGGTGCTGCGGACGTATCGCCGTTGCCGGCGCGCGATCGGCGAGCCATGAGTGCTCCTCGAGTTGGGAAGGGCGGAGGGCGCGGCTCGCGCCGCGCGGAGAACGCATCGGATTCTGCACGGAACCGCGTGATCCGGCAAGCGGAAAGTTCGGCCCTACCGCTCGTTCGAAAATATGATATGCTTTTACATATGAAACGGACGACCTTGCTCATCGACGAAACGCTGTACGCCGAGCTCAAGCGGCGCGCGGCCGCGGAAGGCCGCACGCTCACCGGGGTCGTGGAGACGGCGCTAAGGCTCGGTCTCCAGGCGGGCGGGGGGCGGCGGCGCACCCGCATCCAGCTCCCCTCCTACGACCTGGGACCGTTCCTCGTGGATCCCTCGGAGCGCCGGGCGCTGGATCCTTCACCCGAGCGCGGCGGAGGCGCCTGACGTTGCGCGCCGTCGACGCCGGAGTGCTCGCATGCGCGGTGAACCGCTACGTGCCCGAGCACCCGCGCGCGAGCGCCGTGATCGAGGAGCTGGCCCACGGCGGATCGCCCTGGGCGATCCCGTGGCCGGCTGCGCATGCGTTCGTGCGCGCGGTCACGCACCCGCACCTCGTGGTGCGTCCGCTCGCCCCGGCGGAAGCCTGGGCCTACCTCGAGCGCCTGAGCGAGAGCGCATCGCTGCGCATGCTCGGGCCCACCGAGCGGCACGTCGAGACGGTGGCTGCGATCCTGGGCGGCGCTGCGGCGGGGGCTCCCGGGGTCGGCCACGCCGATCTCGCAGCGGCCGAGACCGCCGCGATCCTGTGGGAGCACGGCGTGCGCGAGCTGCTGTCCGCCGACCGGGGCATGCGCCGCTTCGCGTTCCTGAGCGTGCGCGATCCCCTGCACGGGCCGGAGTGGTCGCCGCGCGAGATGCCGGCGCGGCGCTACCGCGCACCCCTCAGTTGATGCGCGCGAGCGGCCGGCTCATCCCGCCCGCAGCGCCGGTCGCGCGCACGCGGTAGTAGCCCGCGGGCACGCGGCGGCCCGTTGCGTCGAGCCCGTCCCAGAGCCAGGTGCGGGGACCGCTTCCCAAGTCCGCGAGCTCTACGTGTCGCAGGGTCCGGCCGGCGAGGTCCACGATCTCGAGCCGGATCACGCCGGCGTCCGGGGCGCGCACAGCCAGGCTCACCGGACCGCGCGAGGGATTGGGATAGGGCGGCGCCAGCTCCACCGGATGCACCACCGCCGGCTCGAACGGGTCCACGCCCACCAGGCCGTTGGTCAGCAGCACGTGGTCGATGCCGGCGTCGGCGGCGATCGGGTCGGGGGGGTTGGGAATGATGGCGAAGGGCGGTGGATCATGGCGCAGGTGAATCCGGTCCACGGATGTGAGCGCGGCCGCGAACGTTCCGCTGCCCCTGATGCGTGTCCAATTCGCGCCCCCCGTGAGAGGCACCACGTACTCACCCCAGGCATGGAGCGGCGGGTGGAAGCCGATGTTGTATTGCCAGAAGTTGAGCGTGCCGTCACCGATCGAAAAATGCATGTCGAGCGGGTCGGCGTTGCCGACGTCGTTCAGCCACACCCGGACCTGCGTGATCCCGGCGGCGGTCCAGTCACCGACGTACTCGTCACCGTTCGCCACCGTGCCGAACTGGGACGGCGCTGTGTTCGCGAGCAGGAGGTAGCCGTCGCCCGAGCCCAGATAGCCGCCCGTACCCGGATTCGAGATGGGAGTGCCGCCCGACCAGAGGCCGGTGGAGGTGCCTGTGAACTCTTCGAGGAAGCCGAGCACCGGGCCGGCGCAGGCCAGCTGCGGCGGCGGCGCCGCCGCGAGGAGCGCCACGAGCGCGAGAAGGCGCGCGGCGTAATGGAAGAGCGAAACCGTAGTCAGGAAGCGCGAAACGACGGTAGGAGCGCGGGCGGAAGCGGTCACTGAAGTCTCCGTGGCGGCCAGTTGTCCTAAGGCCCCGGGCCGCCACTCAATCGTGAGACACGGTCCGCGCGAGCAGCTTCGCCTTGTCTGTGCGCTCCCAGGTGAAGCTGGGCTCGATGCGGCCGAAATGCCCGTACGCTGCCGTGGCGCGGTAGATCGGCCGCCGCAGCCGGAATTGCTTGATGAGCTCATGCGGCGTGAGGGCGAAGTGCTTCCGCACCAGCGCCGTGAGCTTCTCGTCCGGAATCCTGCCGGTGCGCTTGCTGTCCACCATCACGCTCACCGGCTCCGGCACGCCGATGGCGTATGCAATCTGCACTTCACACCGGTCGCACAGCCCGCTCGCCACCAGGTTCTTGGCCACGTAGCGCGCGCCGTAGCTCGCAGATCGGTCCACCTTGCTCGGATCCTTGCCCGAGAACGCGCCGCCCCCGTGGCTGCCCACGCCGCCGTAGGTGTCGACGATGATCTTGCGCCCGGTGAGGCCGGTGTCGGCCATCGGGCCGCCCTTCACGAACGACCCGGTGGGGTTGATGTGGAACTTGATGGGCGGATCGCGCTTCACCAGTGATTTCGGAAGGATCGGCATCACGACCTTCTCGATGATGTCGCGGCGAATGGTGGCGTGCTTCGCCTCGGCCGCGTGCTGGCTCGACACCACGACCGTGTCCACGCGCACCGGCCGGCCGTCGTCGTACTCGATCGTGACCTGCGACTTTCCGTCTGGGCGCAGGTAGGGAACGATGCCCTTGCGCCGCACGTACGCGAGACGCCGCGTGATCGCATGGGCCAGCATGATGGGGAGCGGCATGAGCTCCTTCGTCTCGCGGCAGGCGAAGCCGAACATCAGGCCCTGGTCGCCCGCCCCGCCCTTGTCCACGCCCATCGCGATGTCCGGCGACTGGTCGTCGATCGTCGTCACCACCGCGCAAGTGTGGCTGTCGAAGCCGTACTCGGCGCTGTCGTAGCCGATCTCCCCGATCACGCGGCGCACCAGGTTCGGGATCTCGACGTAGCCCTTGCTCGAGATCTCCCCCG
>VBOS01000135.1 GCA_005893185.1 Candidatus Eiseniibacteriota bacterium | reverse complement strand
GGGTCCGTCCGGGAGAGCAACGAGCACGCGGTCTTCGGGCTCGACGCCCGCCTCGGCGAGCAGATTGCCGAAGCGGTTCGCCAGCGCCTGCACTTCGGCGTAGGTGAGCGCTCCGGCGTCGGTGTGGAGCGCCACGCGCGCGCCCCGCCCCTCGCGCACGCGCGCGTCGAGGAAGGCGTCTGCGATGTTGAGGCAGTCCGTGTCTGCCGGGCTCACGTTCCCATCATGGAACGCGGCGGGACGCCTCGCAACCGGCGCAGCTCGCCCGGATTGCCGGATGGTGCCGGCCCTTTGAACACGCCATTCCACCAGATCCGCCCCGTTCCGGCGCCGCCTACGACGTGCTAGGTTCCCGGCGGCCGTGCATCATCTTGCGTGCCCACCCCGCCGGTGGGCGTGCTGCCTCATCGGGAGACCAACGCGCTGATGCCGATCCGCGAGCTGGCCGAGCTGGCATGGGAAGAAGTGCGGGACCTGGATCGGGCGCGCACCGTCGTGGTGCTGCCGGTGGGCGCGATCGAGGCGCACGGGCCGCACCTTCCGCTCGGGACGGACGTGATGATCGCCGACGCGATGGCGCGGGCGGGCGCGGAACGGATCGAGTCGCATGGCGTCCCGGCCGCAATCCTTCCGCCGCTGCCCTTCACGGCTGCGCCGTTCGGCGCGGGCTTCCCCGGCACGCTCTCGATCGCGCCCGCGATCGTGACCGATCTGGTCCTCGATCTCGCGCGCGAGCTGACGCGGCACGGGTTCGCGGCGCTCGCCATCGCGAACGCGCACCTCGACCCTGCGCACATCGCAGCCCTCACGGACGGGGTCGCGCGGGCCCGCGAGCAGCGCCTGCTCCCGGTCGTGTTCCCGGATCTCACGCGCAAACCGTGGGCGATGCGCCTCACCGAGGAATTCAGGAGCGGTGCCTGCCACGCGGGGCGCTTCGAGGGCTCGATCGTGCTCGCGGCGCGCCCGGACCTGGTCCGCGAGCCGGCGCGCAGGGCGCTGCCGCCGAATCCCGCATCGCTCTCGACGGCGATGCGAAACTGCGCGCGCACATTCGAGGAGGCCGGCGGCCCGCGCGCCTACTTCGGATGGCCGGCGGAGGCAACGGCGGAAGAGGGCCGCGCGAGCATCGAGACGCTGGGACAGATCCTGGCCGACGCGGTTCGTGAAGCGCTCGCGAAGCAGGGCGCGGCGTGACGGCCACGCTCCCAGGACGGATCCACGGGCGCGAGGAGTCCGCGTGAGCGCAGGCCCGCAGCGCACGAGCGCGAGCCCGCTCGCCGGCCGCGGGGCGGTGGTCACGGGCGGCGGCCGCGGCATCGGCGCCGCGATCGCGGAGACGCTGGCCGGCGCAGGCGCGGGGGTGGTGGTGGCCGCGCGTACCGAAGATGAGATCGCGCGCGTCGCGGCGGGGCTCGGCGCCCGCGGCGCGCGGGCGTGGGCCGTGCCCTGCGACGCGTCCGACGAGGACAGCGTGCGGCGGCTGGGCGATTGCTGATGTCGGCCAACGCGACCAGCACCTTTCTCTGCAGCCGCGAGTTCGTTCCCGGGATGGTCGCCCGCAAGTGGGGGCGGGTGGTGAACGTCGCATCGATCGCGGGGCTCGAGGGCGCGAAGTACGTCTCGCACTACAGCGCGTCGAAGCACGCGGTGATCGGCTTCACCCGCTCGGTGGCGCTCGAGGTCGCGGGGACCGGCGTGACGGTGAACGCGGTCTGCCCGGCCTATGTCGAAACTCCGATGACGGAGATCACGATCGCGGAAGTGGAGTCGCGCAAGGGGCTCGCGCGTGACGAGGCCCTCGCGGCCGTGCTCGCCACCACCGGCCAGGCGCGGCTGATCGCGCCCGGTGAAGTGGCGAAGCTGGTTCTCGAGCTGTGCGGAGAGGAGGCGAGCAAGGTGAACGGACGGTCCATCGTCATGAATCCCGGTGCTGAGAGCACGACCTCCGAGGTCGTGAACCCAAAATCGCTGGGCACGCCGCGAGGCTTCAACCACGGGGTCCTCGCGCCGCGCAAGGGCCGGCTCCTGTTCGTGGCGGGCCAGCCGGGCTGGGAGAACGAGGCGAAGGGAACCCCGCCGGATTTCCCGCAGCAGTTCGCGCGCGCGCTCGACAAGGTCCTGACGGTGGTGACGGCGGCCGACGGCAAGCCGACCGACGTGATGCGCATGACGTGCTTCGTGACCGACCTCGCCGCCTATCGCGCGAGCCTCAAGTCGCTGGCCGAGGCGTGGCGCGCCCGCTTCGGCAAGCACTACCCGGCGATGGCGCTCGTCGAGGTGCGCGGGCTCGTGGACCGCGGGGCGATGGTCGAGATCGAGGCCACCGCCGTGGTCACGGGCCGGGTCGAGGGCTAACCCATGCCGATCGCGCCGCGATCGTTCCTGTACGCCGTGAACCCCACCACGGCGGTGGCGACGATCACCCTCAACCGCCCCGAGCGGCTGAACGCGCTCACATTCGAGGTCTACGCCGAGCTGCGCGACACGTTCCG
>VBOS01000567.1 GCA_005893185.1 Candidatus Eiseniibacteriota bacterium | reverse complement strand
CCGCCACGCCCACGTCCGCGAGCGCCTGGCGCGGCAGGCCGAGCGCCTGCCCGATCCCGATCGAGAGCACGCTCACGTTCACGCAGTGGGCGTAGGTGTACTCGTCGTGATCCTTGAGGGCTGTGAGCCCGACGATCGAGTACTCGTGGTTCATGATGCTGTCCACCACCGGCTGCACCAACCGCTTGGCGTGTCGCAGATCCGGGCGCCCGGTCTGCTTGGCCCGCAGCAGCACTTTCTTGGTGCCGAGGACCGCGCGCCAGAACACGCGCTTGGCGCGATGGCGCTCGGCCGCCGGGTCGTTGCGCCGCTCGTCGAGCGCCTGCGCGACATCCTCCTCTTCGAGATGAACCGCCGGCACCGCGATGATGCGCTCGATGCTGGCCTCGGCCACGGTCTCCGGCAGCCGCTCCGCGAGGGCCGGATCCTCCGCGGCCATGAAGAGCTGGAGGAAGCGCTCGAACTCGCCGGGCGTCACGCCCTGCAGGAAACGGATCGCGCCGAGCGCGCGGCGCTCGAACTCGCCGAGGAGCGAGTGGTAGATGCTGAGCAGGGAGGCCTGCGCCTTGATGCGCACGCCGTTCAGGTAGAAGTAGTCGGCGGCAGAGACCAGCGCCAGCTCGGTCTCCGTCTCGAGCCCGCGCAGGATGAGCGCCAGGCAATCGTGGAGCTGGCGCTGGAACGCCTGGTTGGCTGCGTCGTAGGTGCGGGCGGTGCGCAGCATCGCCGAAAGCCGCACCAGCAGCGTCGGGCCGATCTCGGCGAGCAGCGCGCCGTCGTCCTCGTCCACGCCCGCGCTCGCGGGCACGCGCTCAGCCACGGCCACCCATCCCCGCCAGCGCCTCCTCGCAGGCCTTGCGCAACGGCGTGCGCCGCGACTGCGCGCCACGCTCCAGCACCATCCGCGCGAGCGGCGTGCCGATGCGCCCGAGGATGCGCGCGATCGCGCGTCGCTGGTCGTCGGGACCGCCCGCGAACCAGCTGCCCTTGTGGAGCTCGGCCTCGAGATCCGAGACGACCTCGTCGCCCGCCACCGACGAGAGCGCGAGATGGATGGCGCGCTTCTCCTCCGCTGGGCGCTGCTCGAAGTCCGGATCCTGCAGCATCTGCACCAGGAAGCGCGCGGTGGCCGAATCGCGCTCGCCCGACAGCTGGTGCAGCACGGCCGAGAAGATGCGGGCGTCGGCACCCTCCAGCAGCTTGAGCAGCACCGCGCGCGAGTACCGCAGCTCGACCGACGCGAGCGCCGCCACCACGTCCTGCCGCACTCGAATGTCGGAGTGGCGCGAAGCGGAGCGCAGCAGGCCCACGACCCCCGGGCCGCCGATCGAGCCCAGGATCTGGACGACGTTGCGCACCACGAACCAGCGCGGATCGGAGATCCACGGCGCCAGGCGCTCGGGGTTTCCGCGGCACAGATCGGCGATGGCTTCCGTGATCTGCTTGCGATGCCGCTTGTCCTGCACCTCGGCCAGCACCAGGTTGAGCCAGTCCACAGCGGGCTCGCCCAGCTCGCGCGCCAGGGCGACGAACTCGAGGACCTGCGGCGTATCCTGCCGGTCGAGCAGCTCGACGGCGCTCGCGATCGAGATCGGCTGCAGCAGCTCCTGCACGAACGTCTCGGCCGACCATTCGTCGGTGCCGGTCTGCCGCAACAGCATCAGCGTCTCGCGCGCCTCGAGCCAGCGGCCGTGCGCCACTGCCTGCCGCAACGCGCGCGGCAGGAAGCGCCCCAGCTCGCTGCGGTCGTCCTCCGATGCCGCCGCCGCGAGATAGGCCTGCGCGACGCCCAGCGCCGTGGAGGCCGCGGCAACTTGGTGCTCGGCCTCGTATTCGCCGCGGTAGCGCTGCAGCTCGGACGCGGCCATCGACTGCAGCTCCTCGTAGCCGGCTTCGATCTCGATCGTGGATTCGCCGGCGCTCCAGTCGTCGGAGCGCGGCGTGCCCGTGCTGCCCGTCGCATCGGTTTCCGCGGCCGCGCTGGTGGTCGAGCCCTCTTCCACAGATGCCGCCGTGGGCCACGGCAGGAGCGGCGAGTCGTCGTCCTTGCCGGGCTCGCCGCCGGCGTCGCCCTCGGACGGCACGTAGTCCACCTCGACGTGGGGAAGCTGGATTTCCCACAACAGCGTGATGAGGTCGTCGTCCGTCTGGTTCTGGCCGGTCACCTGGAGCACGCAGTCGATGAGCTGCTGCAGCTCGCTCGGCTCGATTCCGGGGATGAAGTTGATGGCGCGCACCCCGTCGCGGTAGAACGCGAGCGCAAGATTGTCGTCCCGCGAGCGGGCGGGATAGAGCGATTCCTCATCATAGAAGACGTCGTCCGACGTGAACCGGAATCGCAGCTCACCGTGTTCGGCGAGCACGCGCTGGAGCGAGCGCCCCAGCTCCTCGCGGAAGCGCACGACCGTGGGGTTGCGCGCCTCGTACAGGCGGCAGGTCTTGAGCGTGCGCGCGAGCTGGCTGATCCACCCCGAGGCCGCCTTGAGGGCGGCCTCCGGACCGGGCGGGCGCGTATCGGCCGGCGCCGGAGGGCCGGCGCGAGCGGGCGTGTTCATGCTCGATTTTCCCCATTCCGCGGAACGGGAAGCGGTAGCGCGAGACACGCCCGGTATCGGCCTACGGGGCTAGGTGCTTGAGAGGTAAGGCATTCCAACGCGTCAGGCGGCGCGGTCG
>VBOS01000566.1 GCA_005893185.1 Candidatus Eiseniibacteriota bacterium | reverse complement strand
CGGCCCAGCCGCGCCGGGAAGCGCGATGCCGCCGCCCTGAGCCTCACCCATGGCGCTCGGCGACCCCGCCGGCTGCCCCGGCTGCGTTTCCATCGCCGCCGCCGGCGGCTCCTCCACCGCGACCGGAGCCTCGGGCTGCGAGCCAGCGGTCGCGCTTCCCGCGACTGCCTCGCCCGTCGCAGCTTCGGCGTTGGCTCCCATGCCGCGACCGCCCGCCAGCGACGCCGCCACCATCGCCCGCGCGTCGGGCGCTGCCGCGCCGCGCCCGATCGGCAGCTTGCGCTGCCCGCCGGCGCGCCGCTCGACCAGCGACGCCAGCAGGGGGAACTCCTCCGCCAGATCCACGAGCACGCTCTCGAGATCGCGCTCCATCGGCCGCGCCACCCGGCGCCGCGCCTGCTCGGCCTGATCGCGCACTTCGCCCCATTGCTCGAGCTGGCGCGCGACCGCCTCCTGGATCGCCTTGCGGAAGGCAAGGTAGGTCGCGCCGCGCGCTCCGGTGCGGATGAAGTCGCCCTTGTTGAGCGTGAGGCACTCGGCGAGCGCCGGAACCTCGATCGTCCCGCCGATGAGATCCGGGGCCGCGGGCGTGAGCCCGAGCCAGTCCCAGCCGCGCTTGATGACCTTGCCGAAGGTGCTGATCGCGATCCCGCGCCGGTCCTCCGGAAGCGGTGTCCTCTCGCGCACCATGTATCCGACCGCAGATGGCTTGTGCTTCCGCGCCATGCGGATCGCGAGCGGTGCCCGGGGCGCACCGGTACCGCCCATGGCGCGCGCCGCGCCCTCCGCGGCCCCCCGCTCGAGCGGCCTGCCGTTGACCTCGAAACGGATTCCGTGGCGGTAGTGCGCAGCCAGGATTGGGTCGAAATCGGGATCGAACAGCGGCTCGTAGTGCCGCCGCAGCGTGGCCTCGATGTAACCCGCATCGAGCAGCGGCGAGAGCGCGTTGCCGAGCTTGAGCCTCACCGCCGTACCGCGCTGCGCGAGCAAGCCGGGCGGAGGCGTGACCCACTTCCAGGGGGCCTTGTGGTGCGATGCGAGGCGCCAGCGGCTCGCGACGTGGCTCGAGGCGCGCCGCGTCTCGGTCAGCACCTCCTCGCACACCAGGAGCCCGAGCTTGATCCCCACGCCCGCGAACCCGATCCCCTGCCCGCGGGTCTTGGTGCTGGCGGCGACGTCGTGGTAGCGCGCGAGCTCCCTGCGCTGCATCCCGGAGCCGTCGTCCGTGACCGTGAGCGTCGCCTGCGCCGGATCCGTTGCGAGCGTGACGCGGGTCGCCCCCGAGTCGAGCGAGTTGGCGACGATCTCGGTGAGGATCGTGTCGTCGATCGAGCCCGGATAGGCGTCGCGCAGGTCCTCGAGCAGGTGATGCAGGTCGACGCGGGTCTCACCCATGCGTTAGATACTCCCTCGGCGCGGCGTGGCGCCGCGTGCGTCACTCCAGCTTGATCCGCAGCTCCTTCAGCGTCTCGTCGTCCACCGGTGCGGGCGAGCCGTCCATCAGGTTCGCGGCGGATGCGCTCTTCGGGAACGCGATCGTGTCGCGGATGCTGTCGCGGCCCGCCATCAGCATCACGATCCGGTCGAAACCGATCCCGATCCCGCCGTGCGGCGGCGAGGCGTAACGGTAGGCGTCGATCAGGAAGCCGAACTTCTCGTGCATCTGCTCGCGCGTGAAGCCCACCACCTTCATCACGCGCTCCTGGATGTCGGGGCGGTGAATGCGGATCGAGCCCGAGCCCAGCTCGACGCCGTTCAGGACCACGTCGTAGAGCTGCGCGTGAACGCGGGCCGGGTCGGTCTCGAGCAGCGGGAGATGCTCGGGCACCGGCATGCTGAACATGTGGTGGCGCGGCGCCCAGCCCTTGCGGTGCGCGTCCCACTCGAAGAGCGGAAACTGGCGCACCCACAGGAACTGCCACTCCTTCTCCTTGCCCTTGAGCAGCGGCTCGCCGAGCCGGTTCCGCAGCACGCCGAGGGCCGCGAGGGTTGGCTCCCACGGGCCGGATGTGAAGACCACGGCGTCGCCATCCTGCGCCTTGACCTTCGCCAGGAACTCGTCGAGCAACGCTCCGGGGAAGATCTTCTCCTGCTTCTCGCGCTCGGTCCCCGTGATCTTGAAGAACGAGAGGCCGGCCCCGCCTGCCTCCTTCACGATGTCTTCGTACTTGCGCAGTTGCGTGCCGGTGATCCCGGCGCCGCCCGGGATCGTCATCGCCGCCCCCACGCCGCCCTCCTTGCGGGCGCCGTCCGCGATCACGTTGCGGGGCGAGCGCGCGTGGATGGCGGTGGTGTCGATGAGCTCGAGACCGAAGCGCAGGTCGGGCTTGTCCGAGCCGAAGCGGCTCATGGCCTCGCGGAAGGTGAGCCGCGGGAAGGGGGTGCGGATCTCGGTGCCGAGGCACTCCTTCCACAGGGCCTGGAACAGGCCCTCGACCGCTTCGAACACATCGTCCTCGGTGACGAAGCTCATCTCGAGGTCGATCTGGGTGTGCTCGGGCTGGCGGTCGGCGCGCAGGTCCTCGTCCCGCAGGCAGCGCGCGAGCTGGAAGTAGCGATCCATCCCCGCGATCATGAGCGTCTGCTTGTAGAGCTGCGGCGACTGCGGCAGCGCGTAGAACTTCCCGGGATGCACGCGGCTCGGCACCACGTAGTCGCGCGCGCCCTCGGGCGTGGGCTTCACCAGCAGCGGCGTCTCGACCTCGAGAAAGCTGCGGGCCGAGAGGTGGGCGCGCGCCGCCTGCGCCGCGCGATGGCGGAGCACCAGCACCTCCGCCAGCTCGGGGCGGCGCAGGTCGAGGTAGCGGTAGCGGAGCCGCAGGTCCTCGCTCGCGAGGCGCATCTCCTCGTTGACCTGAAACGGCAGCGGATCCGCGGCCGAGAGCACCTTCAGCTCCCTCACGTCGAGCTCGACCTCGCCGGTCGGAAGCTCGCGGTTGTGCGACTCCGCCGGGCGCGCAGCCACCACGCCGCGCACCGCGATCACCCACTCGTTCGAGAGCCGTGAAGCGCGCTCGAGCAGGTCCCCGCCGCCCACCTCGGGCCGGAACACCACCTGCGTGATGCCGTAGCGGTCGCGCAGGTCCACGAACAGCACGCCGCCGTGGTCGCGCATGCGGTGCACCCAACCCATGAGCGTCGCCTGCTGCGAAGCGCTGCGGCGCGTCAGCTCGCCGCACGTGCGGCTGCGACGCCAGTCGCCGAGCCCTTCGAGCACGGGCTCGGGGCGCTCGGTCGAAGCGCCGCGCGACTCCTGCGGCGTCACGGACTCGCTCCCCTTCTGCGGCGGCCGGGTCATGGCGTGGCCTCTCGCGATTGCGCTTCGTCGTGGCCGTGGCACGGCGCCCGGCTCATGGGGTGGCGCCCTCCACGCGCGGGGCCGCGAGCCGCTCGCGCAGCACGGCGCTCAACCGCGCGCGCGGCAGCGTCTCCTGCTCGCCGCGCTCCAAGTCCTTCACAACGACCTCGCCGCGCTTCCACTCCTCCTCGCCCAGCAGCACGGCCAGGCGCGCGCCGCTCTTGCCGGCGCCCTTCATCTGCGCGCCGAACGCCCGGGCCTCGAGATCGCAGTCCACCGCGAACTCGCGGCGCAGCTCGCGCGTGAGCGCCAGTGCTTCGCGCCGCGTGCCCTCCATCGCCACCACGTACACGCCGCCACGCGCAGCTGGCGGGGCCGCGCCGCGCCCTTCCAGCACCAGCAACACGCGGTCGAGCCCGATCGAGAACCCGACTCCGGGCGTGGCGGGCCCGCCGAGGGCCTCGATCAGACCGTCGTAGCGCCCGCCGCCGCCGAGCGCGCTCTGTGCGCCGAGGGTGCGGTCGTGCACCTCGAAAGCTGTGCGCGTGTAGTAGTCGAGCCCGCGTACCAGGCCGTGGTCCAGCTCGTGCGCGATCCCGAGCGCGTCCAGCCCGGCGCGCACAGCTTCGAAGTGCGCGCGATCCTCCGCGCCGAGCGCCTCCAGCATCCGCGGCATCGCGCCCGGCACCTCGCGCATCACGCGCAGGTCGTCCTCGTCCTTCGTGTCCAGCACCCGCAGCGGGTTCACATCGAGCCGCGCCTTCGAATCGGCGCTGAGCCTCTCGAGCACCGGCGCCAGCCACACGCGCAGCATTTCGCCGTACGCGCGGCGGGTCGCAGGCGTCCCCAGGCTGTTGAGCGCGACCGTGAGGCG
>VBOS01000134.1 GCA_005893185.1 Candidatus Eiseniibacteriota bacterium | reverse complement strand
CTTCGGGCCCACGCACGTCGCAGTGGACGCGACCCGCGGCCGGGTATGGATCTCGGACACCTACGACGGGCGCGTCGAGATCTTCAACCCCGACAACCAGCTCGGGACCAGCATCCCGGGGTTCGCGGAGCCGGTGGCGATCGCGGTCGACCCTTTCGACCAGTCGGCCTGGATCTGCGACCAGGCCCGGAACGCGGTCTTTCACTACACAGCGGGCGGATCCCCAGGAACGCCCTCGCAGCTTCCGGGCACCATCACGACTCCCATCGGCGTGGCGTGTGATAGCGCGAGCGGCACGGTGTGGGTGTGCGCACGCGGCGACAACCAGGTTCAGCGCTATTCGCGAACCGGCGTTCGGCTCGGCGTCACGACTGTGACGGCGCCGTCGCGGGTGGCGGTGGACTCGCTGACCGGCGACGCCTGGGCGACGTCCTTCGCAGGGGCGGGCGTGGTCCAGATCTCTGCCGCCGGAGACATCCTGGGCACGGTGGCCCTCTCCGGCCCGATCGGCGTCGCCGTGGACGTCCGCCGCGACCGTATCTGGGTCGCCGACGCGCGCGCGGGGCAGGTGGTGGCGATCCGCCGCGGAAGGTCGATCGAGTTCCGGGTCGGCGCGCTGGTCGAGACCCGCGAGATCGCGGTGGATCTCGCGTCCGGAGAGGCGTGGGTCACGGCTCCGGGCATCCACGCGCTGGTCCGCATTTCCGCGTCCGGTGCCGTTCTGGAGCGGCTCGCCGGATTCTCGGATCCCTACGGGATCGCGCTCGATCCGGGGACTTCGCGCAGCCCTCCGTAGGATTGCCCCCC
>VBOS01000133.1 GCA_005893185.1 Candidatus Eiseniibacteriota bacterium | reverse complement strand
TCTCTGCCGCCGGAGAAATCCTGGGCACGGTGGCCCTCTCCGGCCCGATCGGCGTCGCCGTGGACGCCCGCCGCGACCGTATCTGGGTCGCCGACGCGCGCGCGGGGCAGGTGGTGGCAATCCGCCGCGGAAGGTCGATCGAGTTCCGGGTCGGCGCGCTGGTCGAGACCCGCGAGATCGCGGTGGATCTCGCGTCCGGAGAGGCGTGGGTCACGGCTCCGGGCATCCACGCGCTGGTGCGCATTTCCGCGTCCGGTGCCGTTCTGGAGCGGCTCGCCGGATTCTCGGATCCCTACGGGATCGCGCTCGATCCGGGGACCTCGCGCAGCCCTCCGTAGGATTGCCCCCCGGGAGACCTGCGAGCGCTAGAAGTTGAACCCGACGCTGAACCGCTTGTACACGTGCTTCGAGTAGGTATGGAAGTCGGGCGTGAGCCAGGCGAAGTCCCAGCGCAGCGCGGGGAAGTAGCCGCCGCCGATGAAAACCGAGGTCCCGACGCTGCCGAGCTGCTCCGGCCGTGCGTGGTTCCAGGACCAGGCCACGTCCGCGAAAGCGGCTCCGTTCACGGTCGGGAACACCCACGCGCTCGGGATCGCAAGCGTCATCCCCCGCAGGATCGGGAACCGCACCTCCTCCTGGAGCAACGTGGTCTCGACCCCCGACATCGTCCGCCGATCGTACCCGCGCAGCGAATAGGGTCCGCCCAGGTAGTAGCGCTGCGCGTCCCGGCCCAGGCTCGATTGGGCCTGCACGCGCGTGGCCGCAACGACTCCCGGCAGGAGCGTGCGGTATTGCCGGATCTCGGCGAGGAGCGTGCCGTAGTCGCCGGCCCCCGACGTCAGATCGCGCGTGAACCCGGCCGAGAGCATCAGGCGCGAGCCCATGTTCGGCCCGATCCAGCCCCAGCGCGTGTTGTCGTAGACCAGCGACACGAAATTCGAGATCAGGTCGACGTCCGTGGAGAGCCCGTTCTGCAGCCGGTGGTCGCTCGCGTGTCGAAGCAGCATCGAGCCCTCGAGGCGCATGAACTTGTCGAACGGATAGGCCGCGAGTCCCACGAGCCCCACGCGCCGCTCCCGGCGCACGACGTCGAGCTGCGCATCGTAGACCTGGGTGAGCCGGAAGATGCCAAGTCCGTAGTTGAGCCGCCGCCCGCGGTTGTAGTAGGTGATTCCGCCCTCGAACCCGTCCCAGAAGTTGCCGTAGCGTTGCGAGTCGTTCGAGAGATAGAGGTAGACCTGCTCGTTGCCGAGCACGTCGCTGAGCGCGATCTGCCCGCCTCCGCCGCCGCCCATGCCGGGGTCGAACCCGACGCCGTTCTGCACCAGATCGAGCCCGAGCTGGCGCACATAGTGCTGCGGCGCATCCTCGTCGATCTTCTCCGCGAGCGCTACGGGAGCTTCCCGCAGCGTCTCGTGCTCGACCGGCAGCGTGTCGGGGTTGAACGCCACGTGGTAGGTCTGGAACGTGATCGCCTGCTGTGCCGTGAACAGCAGGCCGTGGCTGCCCGCGAGCCAGTCGGGGTCCATCGCCGGACCTGCGAGGTGGGTGAGCCGGCGGGCCTCGAACGACGGCTCGGCCGGGCGCACGTAGAGATCGCTCGTGCCGCCGCGCGTGGAACGGAACGCGAGCCAGCGACCGTCCGGCGAGTAGACCGGCTGGCGGTCGTCGCCGGACGGCGGGTGGCTCAGGGGCTCGATCGCGCCGGTCGCGAGCGACAGGCGGAACAGCGAGTAATCGCAGCCGCCCGTTCCGCGGTCGGAGGCGAAGGCGACCCACTGCCCGTCGGGCGAGACGTCGGGCTCGAGGTCGTCGAAGTCGTCGTTGGTGAGACGCTCCAGCCGCACGCGATCCTTGGGCCAGCTCGCGCGGTAGAGATCGGTCCGGCCGCTGAAATCCTGGGCGGAGAACACCACCGCGCTGTCGCCGGGAACCAGGCAGGGATCGTTCATCGCAACGAGCCCCGGGAATTCCATGTGCCGCACGATGCGGCCGCGCTTCGAGTCCACGATGTAGAGCTCGTCGCGCCCTCCGTGCTTCGACGACAGCACGATCCGCCCCGATGCCGAAGCGTCGGGACGGCTGCGGAACAGATGGAACGACTCGAAGGAAGGCGACTGTCCGCCCCGCAGCAGGCGCCGCGTGTGGCGCGACCTTCCTCCCCCGGGCTCGTTGAGCAGGAGGTCGACGCCGGCCTCGCTGGCCGCGAAATGGCAGAAGCGGATCGTGGTGTCGGCGGGATCGCGCGCCGGCAGGACGCGCGGTCCGAGGTTGAACCGCCCGCCCATCGTGAGGCGCTTCGCGATCTCCGATGCGCGGGTCGTCGTGGCCACCGTCGGGTAGTAGCGCCGCCGCAGGCCGCTGAACCACGATTCGTCGGCTTCGGCGAGCGAGACGCCGAACACGATCCGGAACGCGGTCTCGAAATCCTCG
>VBOS01000131.1 GCA_005893185.1 Candidatus Eiseniibacteriota bacterium | reverse complement strand
TGCGATGGAAGCGGCGTGCGCCCGATGGACGCGAAGGATTACGCAGCTGCCGGCAAGCGGTTGGCGGCGCATGGGTACCTGCCGCCGGCGGCGTCCAAGTAGCGCGGCCCCGGGACGCGACCACTTGGCCGTTGAGGCGGCCTCCGCCCGCTGCCTATAATTGAGGCGATGCCCGCGAACCTCCCCCCGCAATACAAGGAAGCGGAGCAGCGCTTTCGGGAGGCGAAGAGCCACGAGGAGAAACTCGAGGCGCTGCGCGAGATGATGGCGCTCCTGCCCAAGCACAAGGGCACGGACAAGCTGCAGGCGGACCTCAAGCACGCGAAGCACGTCGGCGCCCGCCACTTCGATCCCGGCCACGTGCGCCGCGAGGGCGCGGGCCAGTGGGCGCTGATCGGCCCGCCCAACGCCGGAAAGTCGGCGCTGCTCAAGGCGCTCACCCACGCGCATCCGGAGGTGGCGCCCTACCCGTTCACGACGCATGCGCCGCAGCCCGGCATGATGCCGTTCGAGGATCTCCAGGTGCAGCTCGTGGACACGCCGGCCGTGACGGCGCAGCACGCCGAGCCGTACATGACCAATCTCGTCCACTCGGCCGACGGCACGCTGCTGGTTCTGGACGTGACCGCCGACGATCTCGAGGACGGCGTAGCTGTGCTGCACGCGCTGCTCGAGCGGTCGCACGTGTGGCCGGCCGCGCGCCCTCTGCCCGCGGATGCTCCGCCCTTCCTGCTGCAGCGCCCGGTGCTCGCCGCCGGCAACAAGTGCGATCTCGATCCCGGCGGCACGCTCGCGGCGCTCGCGCGCGACGCGCTGGGGCCCGGCATGCCGTTCCTCCCGGTCTCGGCCGAGCGCGGGACGGGGCTCGACGAGCTCCGGCGTGCGCTGTTCGCGGAGCTGCGCCGCATCCGCATCTACGCCAAGGAGCCGGGCAAGAAGCCGGATCTCGAACGGCCGTTCGTCTTGATGCACGGCGCCACCGTGCACGACCTGGCGCTCCAGGTGCACAAGGACATCGCAGCTCGGCTCAAGTACGCGCGCCTGTGGGGGAGCGCCAAGTTCGAAGGCCAGCAGGTCGACCGCGAGCACGTGCTCAACGACCGCGACGTGGTCGAACTGCACGCGTAACCACGCGAGGGGGGAATGTCGTCATGCGGATGATTTCACACACGCTCGCCGCACGCCTCGCCCGCGCCGCTGCGCTGGCGCTCGTGCTGGCGCCGGCGGCGAACGCGCCCGCAGGGGCGCGCGTCGCACCCGAGATCGAGGCGCGCGACCCCCTCGTGCCAATGCTGCGGCGAATCGACCGCTACCTGCAGCGCAACGAGACCGACGGCGTCGTGCTCGACTGGCGCTGGGTCATCAACGAGACCGAAGCCGTGCGGCTCTCCGTCCAGCCGCAGCTTCTCGGCTACGTGGAGCTCTACCGCTGGCACCCCTCCGATCGCATTCGCCAGGACGTCGTGGATCGCGCCAACTACCTGCTCGCGCGCTACAACCAGGTGCGCTCGGGGACGGTGTTCGACGGCATGCTGGGCTACTGCTTCTTCGAAGCCTTCGAAGCGACGGGAGATTCTGCTTACTTCAACGCCGGCCAGGCCGTCGTCACGGAGCTGGTTTCGATCGCGCCCGGCAACCTGATCCTCAACGGCGGCCTGATGGCGGCGATGGCGTTCGCCGCCGACTACCGGCTGACGGGCGACGCCACGGCGGAGCGGCTCGCGCGCGAGGCGATCGCGTCGCTGCCTCCCTACCAGAATGGCGACGGCAGCTTTCCTCACTGGTGCCCCGGCAGCGAGGACGTCAGCTACACCGACTGGATGGCGATGGAGCTGATCCTGATCCAGCGGCGCCTCGACCACCCGTTCATCTCGCCCATGCTGGGAAGGATGGAGGCGTTCATGGATGCGCGCGTGGACGCGTCCGGCAACACGAGCTATCAGGAGCCGTGTCAGGACTATGATGGCTGCATCCGTTACTATTGGAGTGTGGCGAGCGGGTGCGACGACTACGACACCCGGGCGTTCACCAACGAGCTGCGATACAGTGCGCTGCTGTTCGACCACTTCCACTCGCCGAAGTATCGCGACGTGATGCGCTTCGCCATGTCCCGCGAGCACGGCGGAACGTGGGCGGACAAGTGGGACTTCTGGCCTCCGCCGAGCGATCCCTACTACGTGTGGACCGCCGCCGACACGTCCGTCGTCAACACCAGCCTCAACTTCTGGTGCCTCGCCGCCGCGCTGCCGGAGCGGAGCGGGGGCGCGGTCGCGCGCCGGCCCCGCTGGGCGCCTGGGCGGCGCCGCCGCGACTCGTGTCGGCCACGCCCAATCCTTCACGTGACGGGTTCGCGATCCGCTTCTCGACGCGCGCGCCCGGACCCGTCTCGATCGCGATCTTCGATGCGGCCGGCCGGCGGGTTCGAGCCTTGTACGCCGGGATGCTCGAAGCCGGCGCGCACGAGACGCGTTGGGACGGGCGCGACGAAACGGGAACGGAGAGCGGGATCGGGATCTATTTTGCGTGGATGCGCGAGGGCGAGGCCACGCGGTCCGTGAGGCTGCTGCGAATTCGATGAGTCTGCCCTACTCCGCGACGATCGCCTCGGCCTCGATCTCGACCAGCATCGCCGGGTCGATGAGCCGGCTCACCTCGACCATGCTGGTGGCCGGCCGGATGTCGCGGAACACCTCGCCGTGTGCGCGGCCCACCTCTTCCCAGCGCGCGATGTCGGTCACGTAGATCCGCGTTCGCACTACGTCCTTCATTGCACCGCCTGCGCGTAGGCGTCGCCGCGGCCCACCAGCTCGCCGCGCTCGTCGGTGGCGGTGCTGCCCGAGACGTGGATCGTGCCCCCCACTCGCACCGCGCGCGAATAGCCGACGATCGGCTCCCAGCGCGTCCCGGTCGAGAACGACTTCCGCTCCATCGCGAACCCTCCGGTCACTGGGTGATCGCGCCGCTGTTCGCTCCCGGGCGATCGATCTGGCGATTGCGCGTGGCGATCCACACCGCGACCGTCCACGTCGGGATGAGATCCACGCCCGGGATCAGCTCGGCCACGAACGAGGGCAGGAACGCGAAGTGCCATCCCACGAGGAGGATCAGGAGGACCCCGACCCCGACGTCCAGCCAGTCGTCGAGCACCGACCACGCGCCGGCCCCAAAGATGGGAAAGAGCCCCATCTGGACCGCGTCCGCCGCCATCGCGATGATCCGCGCGATCCAGATCCGCCCCATCGCCTTGCATCTGGAATCTTTGGGCGGAGCGACCCAACTGCAGGCCCCTCCCGTGCGCGCCGATGACTGCCGCATGGCCCCGACTGCCGCTCTCATGCGTCGCTTCGCGTTCGCGGGCGCGCTCCTCGCGCCGCTCGCCGGGTGCGCACGGGAACGTGCCCGCGATGCGCGGACATTCGATCCCGACTCGGTCGCAGACGCGTTCGTCCAGCCGATGGGGGCCCTGATGTGGCCAGGCGCGACGCGCGCATTCCAGGTGACGTCGGCGGGCGACCTCACGACCGGCGCCTGGGCCCTGCGCGTGCGCCCGACGTGCGAGGGCGAGGCGGCGGCGCCACCGCTGCGCATCGCGGCCGAGGAGCGCTGGCGCCCGGTGCTCCACTGGGCGCGCTCGAACGGGGCCGTGCGCTGGGAGTTCGAGGCGGTGCCGTGCGCGGCACCCGCTCCCGCGCTCCTCGGCCCCCACGGGACGCTCGCCGCCTGGCTCGCGCGGCGCGTGGAGAGCGACGCGCGGCGGCGGCTGGACGCCACGCTCGCCGCCATGCCGGAGTCGCGTGCGGACCGCCTGCTGCTGCGCACGCGCCGCCCTTCGGAGGTGAACGACTTCGATCGTGCGGGCCTCGTCGTCTCGATCGAGGTGCGAGCCGTGAACGCCGGCGCGCAACCCTGCCGCGCCGCGATCGAGCTGACCCTCGCCGCGCGCGACACGAGCGCCCCGTTCGTCGTCGCAGACGCCGGAGAACGCGACGTCACAGACGCGCGCTGGGCGCAGAGGAATGCAGACCAGGCCGCCGTCGCCTGGAGCGAGGCCACGGCACTCGGCTCGACGGTGCACGCGGAGTTTGATCTCGCGCCTTCGGCCGAGCGGCGGCTGCGCATCGTGCTCTCGGCCTATCCGTTGGCCGCTCGCGACCTCGCGGCGTGGGCACGCACCCCGCACGCCGCGCGCGTCTCAGCCGCCCGCGATTATTGGGAAGCCGAGATGGAGCGCGGCGCCGAGTTCGCGCTCGGCGATCCGGAGGTGGAAAGCGCCGTGCGCGCGGCGCGAGTGGTGCTGCTCTCGCTGCGCGAGCGCCGCGGCGACGCCTGGGCGCCGATCGGCGGCCCGTTCCAGTACCGCGACGTGTGGCTGCGCGACGGGGCGCGCGCCATGGCAGCGCTCGCGACCTCGGGATACGTGCGCGAGGCTCGGGAGATGGCGCCCGCGTTCCTCGCCTTCCAGTGGCCGCACGGTCCGTTTCTGAGCCAGACCGCGCAGCTCGACGGCACGGGGCAGGCGCTGTGGGCGTTCGATCAGGTGCTGATGCGGCCCGCGCCCGATCGCGAAGTTGCGCGGTACGCGGAGTCGGGGCTTCGCGCGTGGCGCTGGTTCGAGCGCCAGCGGGTGAGCGGCGCGGCGGCGCGGCCGGGCGACGTGCCCGGCATGCTGCCGCGCACCAATCCGCACGACGCCGAGCTGGTGAAAGCGCAGCTCGTGGGCAACGATGCCTGGGCGATCGCCGGCTACCGCGCCGCCGCCCGGCTGCTGCACGCGGCGCGGCGCGACGTCGAGGCGGACGCGGTCCAGCGCTCGCGCGCGGAATATCGGGGGGCGTTCGAGAAGGCGCTTGTGCGCGGCGGCGCGCGGGGCATCCCGCCCTCGTGGCAGCGCTCGGGGCTCGACTGGGGCAACCTGGCGGTGGCGTGGCCTTGCCTGGCGCTGCCGGCCGGCGACGCGCGTGCGGAAGCGCTGGCGCACGACTACTGGCGACGCGCGCGCGGCTTCCCCCTCGGCTTCTACGGCGCGGACACGCTGCTCCACGGCTACGTGGGGGCCGACCTCGGCATCTGGGCGCTGCTCGCGGGCGATCGTGCGGACGCCGATCGCGTGCTCGAAGCTTTGCTCCTCTGGCGCGATGCGGAGGGCGGCGCGGGCGAGACCTTCTCACGCGCGACCCGCGACTTCGGGCGCAACTTCCCGCCGCATCCCACGTCGGCCGCTGCGCTTCTCGCGCAGGTTCGGAACTCGCTGATCTACGACGACGACGACACGCTGCGCCTCACGCTGGGCGCGTGCGAGAGCTGGTCGCGCGCAGGCCGCGTGCGGCGCGCGCCCACCCGCTGGGGCCTCATGAGCCTCGACTTCGAACGACGTGAGAGTGTCGCGACCTGGCGCTGGAGCCCGGTCCCGGTGTGGACGGCGCTCACGCTGCCGCCCGGCACGCGCGTCCGGGTGCGCCGCCGCCGCCGCTCGCGGCGGGCCCGCGACCGGACGTGCTCATGTGCCCGCCGGGTCAGTCGAGCGCGAGCGTTGCGATCGAGTTCGCCCCCGGGAGCCGGTAGCCGTCACATCCGGTCACATGAGGGACTGGATCCAGCCGCCATCCACT
>VBOS01000132.1 GCA_005893185.1 Candidatus Eiseniibacteriota bacterium | reverse complement strand
ACCTTGGCCAGACACTGCCGGGGCCGCCGGGCGTGCTCTCCGGTGGCACCAATCCCAATGGTATCCAGATGACGCTCGACGACAGCAACAAGGTCGGCCTCGGCAACGGCTGCGGTGTGCCAACGCCGTCCGCCGTGCAGACCGGCATCGAGTGGGCGATCCCGCTTGCGGCGATCGGCAATCCCACCGGCTGCATCCGGGTGTGCGCGTTCGTGGCCAGCCAGGACCACTCGATGATCTCGAATCAGGTAATGGGGCCGATCCCACCCGGCACGTGCAGCTTGACGCCGGCGGGCGCGACCGACTTCTCCACGATTCCCGGCGACCAGTTCTTCACGATCTGCCCGACGACGCCGGTGCACGGCACGAGCTGGGGCAAGCTAAAGACGCTCTACCGTTAGAGGCGAGGGCGGCGCGCCGCGCTCTCCGCGCTCCGTTGGACAGGGGCCGGGGAGTCTCGCTCGTCACCCGCCTCAAGGCCCCCCCGGCCCTTTTCGAACCGAGCCCTTGGACGGGTAGACGGAGAGTCCCGACAACTGAGACTCTCGCACTCATGGATTCCAGCTCCGGTCCGCCGATCGGCAGCATGATCTCCCACTACCGCATCCTCAGCCATCTCGGCACGGGCGGGATGGGCGCGGTCTACCGGGCCAGGGACGAACGCCTGGACCGCGACGTCGCGCTCAAAGTGCTGCTCGCCGAAAGCGTGGACGATGTGACCGCCCGGGCCCGGCTCGTGCGCGAGGCGCGCATGGCGTCCTCGCTCAACCATCCCCATATCGCCCACGTCTACGAAGTCGGCGAGGATGGCGAGCGTCTTTTCATCGCGATGGAGCTGGTCGAGGGCCGGACCCTGCGCGCGTCGATCCCGGCCGCCGGAATGCACGCCGAGACGCTGCTCCGGCAGGGCGCTCAGATCGCCGACGCGCTCGCCTACGCGCACGAGCGGGGAGTGATCCATCGAGATCTCAAGAGCGCGAACATCATGATCGGCCCGGACGGGTGGGTGAAGGTCCTCGACTTCGGACTCGCGAAGCGCCTCCCGCTGAAGGGGAAGGCCGAGGAGACACAGGACATTAACCTTACCGCGACCGGGATCGTGATGGGCACCCCGAACTATCTCCCGCCCGAGGTCCTGAGCGGCGAGCCGGCCGATGCCCGCGGCGACATCTGGGCCCTCGGCGTGGTGCTCTACGAGATGGTCTCGGGAAAGCTCCCGTTCAGCGGCGGCTCGCTCGGCGGGCTTTGGGAGGCAATCCTGAATGGCGCGCCCTCCCCGCTGACGAGACGGGTGCCGGTCGGGATCCAGGCGCTGATCGGCCGGTGCCTTGCCAAGGACCCGGGCCGGCGCTACCGCCAGGGGAACGAGGCCCGTGCGGCGATCGAGGCGCTGATTGGAGCTTCAGCCTCGGGTGGCGCCGGCGGCGTCCCGCGAGCGGTATGGGTCACGGGCGCCGGGATCGCCGCGGTCGCGCTCGCGTGGGCCGTCGCGCTCGGAACCGGCGTCGTGCGGAATCCCTTCCCGGGCCGCGCCGATCGCACACGCTTCGAATCGCTGGCGGTCCTTCCGCTCGCGAACCTCTCCGGTGATCCCGGGCAGGAGTACTTCGCGGACGGCATGACCGAGGAGCTGATCACCGATCTCGCGTCGATCCCATCGCTCAAGGTGATCTCGCGCACCTCCGTCATGCGGTTCAAGAACGCGAAGGAGTCCCTGCGGGACATCGCGCGTTCCCTGGGCGTGGAGGCGATCATCGAAGGCTCCGTGCAGCGCGCCGGCGACCGCGTGCGCATCACCGCCCAGCTCATCGAAGTGTCGCGGGACCGGCACCTGTGGGCGCGGAGTTTCGAGCGGGACTTTCGTGATGTCCTGGCGCTCCAGAGCGACGTCGCCCGCGAGATCGCGAAGGAGATCCAGCTGCAGATCTCCCCGCAGGCGACCGCCCGGCTTGCGAGCCGCAGGCCGATCAACCCGGAAGCGTACGAGCTCTATCTCAAGGGACGCTTCGAATGGAATAGGCTGACCGACGAGAGCGTGCGCAAGGGAATCGAGTACTTCGAGCGGGCGCTCGCGATCGATCCCGGCGACGCGCGTTACAACAGCGGGCTCGCCGACGCCTACGTCGTCCTGGTGCAGGTGATGGGCAGCGTCCCGCAGCGGGAGGGAATGGCGAAGGTCAAGGAGTACGCGGGCCGGGCGCTCGCCGCCGACGAGAGCGTCGCCGAGGCCCACTCCTCGATGGCCGCCGCGCTGTTCTTCGGGGACTGGAACTCGGTCGAGGCCGAACGCCATCTGCTGCGCGCGATGGAGCTGAATCCGGGCTACTCGACCGCCCGCCTCATCTATTCGGCCGTGCTGTCGGCCGCAGGCCGCATCGACGAGGCGATCGAGCAGGATCGCCGGGCCATCGAGGTGGATCCCTGGTCACTCCTCATCAACTGGAATGCATCCGGGACCTTCTTCAATGGCCACCGGTACGACGAGGCGGTCGCGGCGGCCAGGCGCGCGCTGGAGATCGAGCCGGGCTCGGTCTTCGTGCGGAGCTCGATGCTCCGGGTCTACGAGCAGAAGGGAGACTACGAGGCCGCGCTGGACCTGCTCGAGAAGTACCTGCCCAAGGAGGACGGAGGAAAGGCTCAAGCGGCGCGAATGCGCCAGGCATACATGGCGCGGGGACCGGCGGGCTACTGGCAGACGGCCCTGCACTTCCGTGTCAGTCATGCCAAGTCCAACCCGGCATCGCCCGTGGCTTACGCGTTCCTCTACACCCATGTCGGCGATCACGCGCGGGCGATCGACTATCTCGAGCGCGCCTTCGAGGAGCACGTGGGCGACATGCTCTTCATCCGCGTGGAGCCGAGCTTCGACCCGCTCCGCGGCGATCCGCGATTCCAGGCGCTGGTCCGGCGCATGGATCCTCACCTCCTGCCGGCGCGGCCCAGCTGAAGCTCCCAGACCCGCGCGCAGCCTGCCGTCCCGGCGAACCCAGGTGCGCGGTCACGCTGTCTCGGCCGGCCCTGCCGCGACGTGCTCGGACTGCCCCGTTTCTCGTGGAGGGGCGCCGGATGTAGCGTCCCGCTGGCTGGCCGGGCGCGGCAAGTCCCACTCTGGGCATCGCGCCCCTGAGCCATGAGGGGGGGCCGCTCAGATGCTTCGTCCACTCACCGGCGTCACTCTCGTGTTGTTGAGCGTCATGGCCACGTTCGCCGTGGACTCCGCCGCGTCCGCCTCGAAACCCTGGCAGCCGATCATTCTCGAGCGAGTCGCCTTGGCCGCTGCGCCCCTCGCCGCGATCGCGGAGCCTACGCGCCCTGCGGCGGTAGCTCCGGCTCTCGCCTTGGCCGCTGCGCCCCTCGCCGCGATCGCGGAGCCTACGCGCCCTGCGGCGGTAGCTCCGGCTCCGCGCTTGCTGCCCCGGCCGTGGGTCTTCGCCGAGAGTGAGACCGAAACCGGCGCGGCCCGCCCGCCTCCCTTCGTCGAGAGGCACCGGACCGCTCTCACCCTGCTCGGTATCGAGGCGGCGGGAACGATGCTGGCTTCGAGCGGCTATATCGCCGAAGCCTTCGATCAGGAGCCGAAGAAGGGGGCCGAGTTCACCGGCGGCACTTATGCGGCGCTCGGTGGAGTGGGGGGGGGCATTCGGGTTCATCCTCTCCCTCGACCCGGACCCCAAACCGGGAGACGTGCCCGCATACTGGGTCGCCGTGTCAGGGCTGATCGCGCTGGGGATCTACGACCTCAAACGGGCCAAGGAGAGCCCCGCCTCGAGCGAGATCTTTCGTGACAACATGATCGGGATCAACCTCGTCGTTGCGAGCACGGCCGCGACGAAGTGGTTGATCGGGCGAAGGTCGCGGGGGGCAAAATGACACCTGGCCGCCACGTGCGGCGAGCCAGCGCCGTCCGTGACCCGCGGAACGACGGCGGAGCTATGCTGCCTTGCGGGCGGACATGCCCGCTTTCCACTCCGCGAGGGCACGGAGCGCGTCGGCAGACATCCTGATGTGGATACGCGTCGCGCCCACGGAGATCTCGGCCTCGCGGGGGGCTTTTGGATGTTTCGCGGGCCGCACGCGGATCTGGGTCGTCGCACGCATGCCGATCACGAGCCCGGGACCCCGGACCTCTTTGATCACGATGCGGTCGCCCTCGAGCCGCGCCTTCCACCTGCGACCGCGGCTCTTTCCCGCCTCGAACTCGAGCAGTCTGGTCACATCGCTCGCGACCACCTCGCGGATCGCGCCGGCCAGCTGCTGGATCGCCTTCTTCTCGTCGCCGAACGAGGGGATCGCGCTCCCGAACTGCCCGAGGTGACGGAAACGCCGGATACCCCACAGGATCTGGAGCAGGCCGAGGATCGCGCGGCCGGGCGAGAACGGCACGCCATCCATCACCGTGATCACGGCGCCCAGGAGGTAATAGCCGCCGACGAGGAGCAGCGTGATGCCTTCGGCGACGACCGTGGTGGGCCGCGGCGCACGGATGTTCCACGCGCCGGTGCCGACGAGCGCAGCACCCAACACAGTGAGGAC
>VBOS01000565.1 GCA_005893185.1 Candidatus Eiseniibacteriota bacterium | reverse complement strand
GCCTGCAAGTAGATCTCGGTGGTCGATTGCTGCGCGTGCCCAAGCCAGAGGGACACTTTGCGGATATCCCCGGTAGCCTGGAGGATGCTGAGCGCGCACGTGTGCCGGAGCGTATGGGGCGAGATCCGCTTGTCGCGCAGCGCCGGACACTGCGCGCGGGCGGTGCCGGTGTGCTTGCGGAGGACGTACGCGAACCCGGCGCGCGTCATGTCGCGGCCGCGGGCATTGAGAAAGAGCTCCGGGACGGCTGCCGGGCCGCGGATGGCGAGCCAGGCGCGGAGGGCCGCGCCCACCTCCTTCCACAGCAGGAGCGCGCGCTCCTTGCGTCCCTTGCCGCGCACGCGGATCTCGACATACCGCCCGTCGAAGCGCACGTCGTCGAGGTGCAGGCCGACGAGCTCGGAGACCCGCAGCCCGCCGGTGAGGCCCAGGTAGAGCATGGCGCGGTCACGAATCCCGAGGCGCGACGCGGGGTCCGGCGCGTCGAGGACGGCACGCGTGTCCGCCGCCGACAGATGCCTCACCAAGCGCGTGTCGGTGCGGTGCACGGGGATGGCGAGGACACGGCGGATCTGGTCGAGCGCGGCCGGGAGGCGATGCTCAAGAAAGCGCATGAAGGCGCGGACGGCGGCGAGCCGCGCGTTGCGGGTGCGGGCACCGTTGCCCCGTTGGTGCTGAAGATGGTCGAGGAACGCGAGCACGAGGGGCGCGTCGAGGTGCTCGATCTGGAGGTCGGAGGGGGCCACGCCCAGGTGGCGGCTCGCGAACGCGAACAGGAGCTGGAAGGCGTAGGCATAGCTGGCACGCGTATGCTCCTCGGTGAGCCGCTCGCGCAGAAACGCGGTGATGTGCGGCGCGATCGGGGTCATGGCTGACCGCCTTCGAAGTGGCGCTGACAGGCGTCCGCTACCTGCGCCATGAGCGTGGGCGTGGTCTGGAAGTACCAGTAGGTGTCGGCGACGCAGCTGTGGCCGAGGTACGTCGACACCGCGAGCATGTGCTGGGCGATGCGATCGCGCTGATCGGGCGCGGTTTCGAGCGCCCGGGCGGCGAAGGTGTGCCGAATGTCGTGCACGCGCGGTCTGCGGCCGCCCGGCCGCGCGGACAGGCCCGCCTGCCCGAGCACGAGAAGCCATGCCTTGCGAAAGCCCCCGTAGGAGAGGCGTGTGCCGACGAGGCTGACGAACACGGCGGCGGGGCCGCCCGCTGGGGCCCGGCGGCAGTCGAGGTACTGCGCGAGCCCGTCCTGCGTGGAGGGATGGAGCGGGACGAGCCGGCGCTTGCCGAATTTGGTGTCGCGGATGACCAAGCCGTCCGGGGTCACATCCCCGGTGCGTAAGGCGAGGGCCTCGGAGATGCGCAGCCCGGTCGCAAAGAGCAGCGCCAGCACCGTGCTCATGGTGCGCGGGCGCAGCGACCCGGCGGGGCCGAGGCGCGCGGCGACCGCGATGAGCCGGCGCGCTTCGTCCGGGGTGTAGATGTACGGCACCGGCCGGTGCCGGGCGCCCGGAAAGTGGCGGGCCGGGGGAATTTCGTGGCCACCGTCCTCGGCGTGGAGATAGCGGGCGAGTTGCACGACCCGCTGGAAGTGACGGCGTCGTTGACCGGGGGTGCCGGCTTGTCTCGCCCATGCGACAGCCGTTTCGGTGCGAATGTGGTCCTCGCCGCGGGCCGCGGCAAACGCGGCGAATCGGTGGAGGTGTCGCTCGTAGTGGCGGAGCGCGAACCCGTTCGCGCGCCGCATCGCCAACCAGGCATCGATGAGGTGCGTCAGCATGGCGCACCGCCGAGCCAGGGCTGCGCCACCGACCGCAGCAACTCCGTATCGACCTTGGCGTAGTGGGCGGTCGTCTCGACGGAGCGGTGCCGGAGCACGACGGCAATGGCTGGCAGCGAGATGCCGTCACGCAGCATCGCCGTCGCGGCGGAGTGCCGGAGTAGATGGGCACCGCGCGTCGGCGCGGCCACCGCCGCGCGCACCATGGCCCGCTTCACGATGGCCGACACACACGAGCTGGTCGCCAACGGCCGCCACGGGGCGCGGGCGCGCAGGAAGACCCGGTCACACGTCACGCCCGCGCGCCGAGCGCGCAGATAGGCGAGGATCGCCTCCCCGACCTCTTGCGGGAGCGGCAGCCGCGCCTCGCGCCGCCCCTTGCCTACGACCCGCACGCGGGCAGCCGCCCAGTCGAGGTCGCGCAGCTCCAGCCCGACGATATCGCCGGCCCGCAGCCCGAGCCGGGCCAACAGCAGGAGGATGGCGCGATCGCGGGCGCCCTCGGGTCGGGTCGCATCGCACGCGTCGATGATCCGCTGCACGGCGTCGGCGGAGACGTACCGCGGCAGTGAGGCGCGCCGCCAATTCGCCACGGGCAGGATGGCCGCATCCAGCCCAGGGCGGCAGCGGCCAGCAACGGCGAGGTAGCGCAGGAACCCCCGGGCCACCTTGGCGACGTATCGGGCCGTGGCGGTGCCATGGCCACCGGTCACCTCGTGCACGGCCGCCCGCACCGCGCCCGCCTCGTAGCGCGCGGGGTCGGGGCCGAGACGCCCCAGGAGCGCGCTGGCAACGGCCCGGTACTGGCGCAGGGTCGTCTCCGCGCTGCCGCGCTGCCCCCGCATCCACTCGCAGAATCCGGTGACCAGCGTCGGTGGCACGACGGGCGGCGCCGGGACCGGAACGACCCCCCGGGAGCGCAGGTAGTGCACGAAGACCCTGGTGCGCGCCCGGGCGACGCTGTGAAGACCGGCGCGGTGCCCGGGGCACCGGCACCGTGCCAGATGCGCCAGGAATGCCCGCACGGCGCCCTCCTCCAACGCGCCGAGAGGAACGCCCTCCGCCGCCGCCCACAGGCCGAGATGCACGGCGTACGTGATGCACCACTGACCGACCAGCCTGCAGTAGCCGAGCTCCCGCAGCGCCGCGGCGAACCCGTCGAGGTACGGCCCGACGAGACTCGATCGCGCTCGGGCGATCCCCCGCGCCGACTGCAGATAGAACTCCAACATGTCCCCTCCTCAGTGGATGGGCCGGGGCCATTCCCGGCGCCGAGGAAGGACACTGGATTATGCTGAGCTGTCGAGCGGACGATGGACCGGGCACTGCCCACCGACACGCAACGATCGCATCGCGCCAGCCGGAGCGCTCGGCATAATCGGGCGCTCCGCATAACACGGCGTGCTCGCCCCGCACGCCGCTCGGCGGGAGCTGATCGTAGCCTACGGCAGCCCGGAGCCGGAGCAACTGGAGCCCTCCGCGGCCGGGCGCGACGAGCCCGCAACGGCAAGCAAGGACCGGCGGTACTGGGCGTGGGCCGACCTGATGCGCCGGGCATTCGAGATCGACGTCCTCGCCTGCCCGCGGTGCGGTGGCCGAATGCAGCTCATCGCGACCATCGAGGACCCGGCCGTCATCCGGAAGATTCTCGCACACCTCGGATTGCCCACCGCGGTCCCGCAGCCGCGCCCGCCGCCCCCTCTCGGCGAAGGCTGGCTGCTGTAAGGGCCGCCGGGATCGGCTCCACGCCCGCCCCCCGTCTCGCGCCGCCCGGCGCCCCGCCCCTCTGCGTCCGTGGGAGGCATCCGACCGACCCCTCGGCCCGCGATTTCTCTTGATCACCCCCTTGTCCGCGGCGTAGCGTCACACGGGCAAGAGTGGGGAGGCGCACGAGGAGGGGCGCGGGCAACGTCTGATATCGAGGATTCTGTCAACTAGGCCGTTTGAGTTTCCTACGCCCTCGACCTTGCGCTCGCTCGACGTAAAGGCGGTCACCTCGCAGCCGTACGCGGCGGCAAACTTGACCGCCATGTGCCCAAGCCCACCGATGCCGATGATCCCTATCCGGTCGGTCGGCTTGCCGTACATCGCTAGCGGCGCGAACACGGTGACGCCTCTGCACAGGAGCGGCCCCGCCTCGACGACGTTCAGCTTTTCGGGCAGCGGGATGGCCCACGCCCAGTGCACGCGGATGTGCGTCGCGAACCCGCCGCGATG
>VBOS01000564.1 GCA_005893185.1 Candidatus Eiseniibacteriota bacterium | reverse complement strand
CGCGCTGCAGGCGACGGCGATTGCGACGGACACGACGGCAGCGCGCGACGAAGCACTGACATTCATGGCATACCTCCTGTGACGTGCGTCACGGACAGTGGGGGATGTCCGGGGTCTGGAGGTCTCCTTGCTGCTGCGTACCACGTTGCGGGAGGGGGCTTGAGCGGGGCTTGAGCGGTGCTCGAAGGGACCGCTCCAATGGGTTGGCGAACAGGAAGATCCGGGCTTTCACGTCATACGGGAATGACACGGGTACAGACATTCGACTGACACCCGTTGCGAGCAACACGCGGCTCCCGCCCGGGAGCCGGTTCTGATACACCTCACGCCATGCCGCCCGCCGTTCCCTCCGTCTCTCGTGGCGAGCCCGACGCGGCCGCGGTCCGCGCGTGGTGCTTCTACGACTGGGCCAACTCAGCTTTCGCGACCACGATCACAGCCGCTGTGTTGCCGCCCTTCTTCGCGGCGGTGGCGGCACGCGCGATGCCCCCGCATGTCGCGACCGCGCGGTGGGCCTATGCGAGCGCGGCCGCGATGCTGGCCTCCGCCCTGCTCGCGCCGGTGCTGGGCGCGGTGGCGGACCGCCTCGGCCGGCGCAAGCGCCTGCTGTCGGGCTGCGTGCTCGTCGGATCGATCGCCACGCTCGCGATGGCCTTCGTTCCCGGCCGCGAATGGATCGGGCTGCTGGCCGTTTTCGGCGTGGCGTTCATCGCGTTCGCGACCGGCAACGTGCTCTACGACTCGCTGCTGCCCGCGGTCGCAGCGCCCTCCGAGATGCACCGCGTCTCGGCGCGCGGCTTCGCGTACGGCTATGTCGGCGGCGGCCTGCTGCTCGCGGTGAACCTGCTGTGGATCCTGTTCCCGCGCCGCTTCGGGCTCGCGGACGCGGAGGCCGCAACCCGGCTTTCGTTCGCGAGCGTGGGGGTGTGGTGGCTGGCGTTCTCGCTCCCGCTCTTCCGCCGCGTGCCCGAGCCGCCGCGGGAGGCGAGTGCGGCGCGCACGGGAATGGCGGATGTCCTGCGCGGCGTGCTGGCGACCACGCGCGGCCTGCCGCGCTCGCCCGAGCTGTTCCGCTTCCTGCTCGCGTTCTGGATCTACAGCGACGGGATCGGCACGGTGATCAAGATGGCGACCGTGTACGGCAGCGAGGTGGGCATCGGGCGCAACGACCTGATCGGCGCGCTGCTGATGGTCCAGATCGTGGCCGCTCCTGCGAGCATCGCATTCGGGCGGCTTGCGCGTCCGCTCGGCCCCCAGCGCGCGGTGGCGCTCGGGCTCGCGGGCTACGCGGCGATCACCCTGTTCGGCTTCTACCTCTCGAAGCCGATCCATTTCTGGATCCTCGCCGGGCTGGTCGCGATCGTGCAGGGCGGAACGCAGGCCCTATCGCGCTCGATGTTCGCATCGCTCGCGCCGCGACGGCAGGTGAGTGAGCTGTTCGGCTTCTACTCGGTGAGCGAGAAGCTCGCAGGCGTCGTCGGGCCCGTGCTCTTCGGGCTGGTGGCGCAGTGGAGCGCGGGACGCTACGCCGTGCTGACCCTGCTCCCGTTCTTCATCGTCGGCGCGTGGCTGCTGCTCAGCGTGGACCTCGAGCGGGGCGTGCGGCGCGCGCAGGAGTGACGGAGCGCCGGGGCTTGAGCGCCGGGGTCCCGGGGCGCGTCGCGCCTGCTCCCGAACCCGGCGCCGGACGCCCGGCTCCGGAGCTCACGCCCCGCTTCGCCGGCACATCGATCTCCGCCTCGCCCGCACTCGCCGCGACCCGCTTCCCGGCCGCTCCCGACCGCGCTCCCGCGCCGGCCGATGCACCGTCCGCGATCGCAGCTTCGGCCTCCTTCCAGTCCGCATCTGCGAGCTTCACCTCGAGCGCCTTCACGTTCTCCTCGAGCTGCTCGATCCGCGAAGCGCCGATGATCGCGCTCGCGACCTGTGGACGACTCAGCACCCAGGCCACAGCCACCGGCGCGGGACCCGGCAGGCCGCGCGACTTGACCCACGCGCCGAAGCGGCTCGCGGCCGCCACGTTCTCGGGCGTGAGCGCCTTCTCGCCCGTGAGGAAGTGCTCGAACTTGCTCGTCGCGCGGCTCCCGGCCGGCTTCGCTCCACCCGCGTACTTGCCTGTGAGCACGCCCTGCGCGACCGGGGAATAGGCGAGGATGCCGATCCCGTGCTGGGCGCAGAACCCGACGTGCTCCTCTTCGATGTGCCGGTCGAGCAGGCTGTAGCGCGGCTGGCTCGAGATCACGAGGTCCCATCCGCGCGCGGTCTGGATCTCGACCACCTTGCGCGCCAGCGCCGGCTCGCGGTCGAAGTTGGAGAACCCGACGTAGCGTGCTTTCCCCGCGCGAACCAGGTCCTCGAAGGCCCGCAGCGTCTCCTCGATCGGGCTCTCTAAGTGCGGCGCGTGCGCCTGGTAGAGATCCACGTAGTCCACGCCCAGCCGCTTCAAGCTCTGGTCCATCGCGTCGAAGATGTGCTTGCGCGAGAGCCCGGCCCCGAGCGGACCGTCCCACACCCGCCCCATCACCTTGGTCGCGATCACGATCTGCTCGCGCGGCAGTCCGGTGAGCGCCTTGCCGAGCAGCGTCTCGGCCCCGCCGCGCACGTAGACGTCGGCGGTGTCGAACAAGTTGATGCCGAGCTCGAAGGCGCGGCGCACGATGCGAATCGCCTCCGCGTCCTCGGCGTAGCCGCCGAAGGTGGTCCACGAGCCGAGCGCGATCTCCGAGACCTTGAGACCGCTGTGTCCGAGCGAGCGGTAGTTCATGCGGGCGCTCCGTGAGTCCGGGTCGTGGTTGGAGGCGGCGAACGCCGTGAGTCTACACGCCGGTCGCGTGCGTCGGAAATCGGATCGGAGCCCGGCCGGAAATCGAGTCGATGCCCGTGTGATCGCTTGTGGCGCTTGCCGTAGCCGCCGTCCGCCAGAGCCCATTGGCTCGACCCATGACGATCGATGATCTCGGCTCGGGGCACTCGCGGGAGACGGGGATCGTCGAGTTCTTCCACCCGTCCCCGCTACCGCAGGCCTCGAACCCGCGCTAAGCTGTTCATCCCATGGCTTCCCATCCCATGCATTCGAGCGGCGGTCGATTCCGCCTCCGCGACCTGATCCCGTTCGGTCCGGGCCGCCACCCGCGCCCCCGGCCCTTCCTCGAGATGGTGAAGGTCGCATGGGAGAACCGCGACAACCTCGCCTACGCGTGGCGCATCCTCAACCACGGCGTGTGCGACGGCTGCTCGCTCGGGCCCCGGGGCCTCAGGGACGACGTGATCTCCGGCGTCCACCTCTGCATGACGCGCCTGAGGCTCCTGAGGCTCAACACCATGGGCCCGATCCCGGAGGCGCGGCTTGCCGACCTCCCCGCGCTGCGCGCGCTCCGCAACGAGGAGCTGCACCCGCTCGGCCGCCTTCCCTACCCGATGATCCACCGCGCGGGCAGCGAACGGCTCCACCGCCTGTCGTGGGAGGAGGCGCTCGGCATCATCGGAGATGAGCTGCGGAACGTCCGCGGCGAGCGCATGGGCTTCTACGCGACCTCACGCGGGATCGTGAACGAGACCTATTACGCGTTCCAGAAGGCGGCGCGCCTCCTGGGCTCGAACCACGTGGACCTGTGCGCGCGCCTGTGCCACTCGGCGAGTGTCGCGGGGCTCAAGGACACGCTCGGCGTGCCGGCCCCGACCTGCTCGCTCAAGGATCTGATCGGCTCGGACCTGGTGGTGATCCTGGGCTCGCACCTCGCGAACAACCAACCGGTCACCATGAAGTACCTGGTCTACGCGAAGCGCAAGGGCACGCGCGTCGTGGTCGTGAACCCCATGCGCGAGCCGGGCCTCGAGCGCTACTGGGTGCCGAGCGACGTGCGCAGCGCGCTCTTCGGCACCCGGCTGATGGACGATTTCTTCCAGGTCGCTGTGGGCGGCGACATCGCATTTCTCAACGGCGTGATGAAGCACCTGATCGAGCGGAATTGGACCGATCGCGAGTACATCGCGCGGCACACCACCGGCTTCGACGAGCTGCGGGCCCATCTGGAGGGCCTGGCCTGGCAGTCGCTCGAAGAGACCAGCGGCCTGAGCCGCGCCGACATGCTGCGCTTCGCCGAGCAGTACGCGCGGGCCCGGACCGCGGTGTTCGTCTACAGCATGGGGCTTACGCAGCACCGCTTCGGCGTCGGCAACGTGAGGGCGCTCGTGAACGTGGCGCTCGCCCGCGGCATGCTGGGGCGCGAGAAGTGCGGCGTGTTGCCCATCCGCGGCCACTCGGGCGTGCAGGGCGGGGGCGAGTGCGGCGTGGATCCCGACAAGTACCCGGGTGGCTTCGAGGTCGCGAACGACGCGGACCGCCGTCGCTTCGAGGAGCTGTGGGGCACCGCCCTCCCGGCCTGGAAGGGCCGCCGGACGTTGCAGATGCTGGAGGCCGCGCACTCGGGAGAGGTGGATTTCCTCTACTCGCTGGGCGGCAATCTGCTCGAGACCATGCCCGACCGCGCCTACATGAACGAGGCGCTCGGGCGCGTCAGGCTGCGCGTGCACCAGGACATCGTGCTCAACACATCGTCGCTCCTCCCGGGGGCCAAGGTGATCCTGCTGCCGGCGCAAACGCGCTACGAGACGCCGGGCGGCGGCACCAGCACCAGCACCGAGCGGCGCATCCGTTTCTCGCCCGAGATCGTGGGCCCGCGCATCGCCGAGGCGCGCCCCGAGTGGCAGATCCCGGTCGAGGTCGCGATCGCCGCGCGGCCCGCGCTCGCCCGGCTCATCGGGTGGAAGGGCACGGCTGAGATCCGCGCGGAGATGAGCCGCGCCATGCCGATCTACGCCGGCATCGAGACGCTCGCGCGCGAGGGACAGTCGGTGCAATGGGGCGGCGAGCGCCTCTTCGCCGACGGCTTCGCCCGCATGCCGGGGGGACGCGCGCGCTTCAGCGCCGTGTCCCTGCCCGAGGTCGCGATCCCGCCCGGGAAGTTCTACCTCACCACCCGGCGCGGAAAGCAGTTCAACAGCATGGCCCACGAGCCGGGCGACCTCCTGATGGGCGCGCGCACGCGGCGCGACGTGCTCATGAACCCGGCCGACGCCGCGGCCCTCGACATCGCCGACGGCGCTCCGATCCGGCTGCGCTCGGATGTGGGCGAGTGGACCGGGGTCGCGCGATTGGCACCCATGAAGGAGCGCCATCTCCAGGCCTATTGGCCCGAGGTCAACGTCTTGATCTCGCGGCGCTTCGACCCGGTCTCGGGAGAGCCCGATTACAATGCCGTCGTCGCGGTCGAGCCGGTAGGGCCGCTCACGGGCACGACGCCTGCGCGCGTCACGGGCCCGCCGCACGTTGCGCCGGTCCCGGAGCCCGCGCCCGCGATGGCCCGCGCCGACCGGCCCCCGGGCCCGGGCTCCGCTTGAACGGGCCTGAGTCTGGCTGCGGGGTGGGCCTGAAGCCGATTCGATGCCTGGCATTGCTCGCAGCGCTCGCATTCGCCCCGTGCGCGGCGCTTGCCGGAGCTGCGGACTCGG
>VBOS01000563.1 GCA_005893185.1 Candidatus Eiseniibacteriota bacterium | reverse complement strand
GCCTGGTGCCGGACGTGAGCGACGTGAACGTGGGCGGCCAGAAGGGCAGCCAGGAGCTCGAGCTGGTGGTGGATCGCGATCGCGCAGCCCGCGCCGGCCTCAACACCGGCGAGGTCGCGAACGCCGTGGCGCTGTTTTTCCGCGGCCGGCCGCTCGCCCGCTACCGCGGGCCCGAGGGCGAGGTCCAGGTCGTGGCACGGCTCTCCGCCGAGGACCGCTCGAGCCGCGAGCGGCTGCGCGGCCTCGCGCTCGCCTCCACCGATGGCGGATCCGTTCCGCTCGGGGCTGTCACCGACTTCCGCGTTGTGCGCACGCCTCAGTCGATCGAGCGCCAGCAGCGCCACTCGGTGCGC
>VBOS01000562.1 GCA_005893185.1 Candidatus Eiseniibacteriota bacterium | reverse complement strand
CTCATGGCGCAGATCGGGCTCCTGATCCTGATCGGGATCGTGGTGAACAACGGCATCGTTCTCATCTACCACGTCCACCAGCTCCGCGAGCGCGGGCTCGAGCGTGGGCATGCGATTCTCGAAGCTGCGCGCGACCGGCTGCGGCCCATCCTCATGACGACGCTCACCACGATCCTCGGCCTCATGCCGCTGGCCTTCGGCCGCGAGCACGTGGGCGGCGTGCTCTACTTCCCGCTGGCCCGCACCGTGATCGGCGGCCTCGCGGCGGCGACCGTCCTGACGCTGGTGCTGGTGCCCTGCCTCTACACGCTGCTGGAAGACGGCGCGGGCCTCATCGGCCGGGTGTGGAGGCTGGGGCCGCGGCGGGCGTAGGGGGCCCGGAAGTCCGCAGGCGCTCTACGACGATGGATCCGATGTTCTCGTCTGCAACCCAGTTCACGTCCCCGCGCCATGCTGGGGGCGGGTCCCTTCGTTGCGCAGAATACGAGCAGCGTATGCGAGGGCGGCGAGGATGGATTGCCGCGTGAGGTGCGGAGAGGAGGTCGGCAGGTCCTCGAACGACCGGCCAGCGCCCAGCTCTTCCAATATGAGCTCGACCGTCAAGCGGGTGCCCGCGATGACCGGCTTACCCATCATGATCTTGGGATCGACGACGATCAGATTCTGGCCCATCTCTGGATCATCCTCGTTGTGCATCCTCAACGGGCGCGTCTGCGTCGAAGCCTAGGGCCGTGTGCCACCGAGAATCAAGGAGATTCAGGATCGAGGATCGCTTCGGACCGCCCCGTCTCCGTGGTGGCATGGTCGCCCAGGGCGGGGTTGGGCTCAGTTTCCGACTCCGAACGGGCCGGGCGCCCTACGCGAGCCGACTCAATCCCACCGGAACCACTTGAGCGCCGCGAAGAAGCTCGCGAGTCCCCAAGCTGCGAGCAGCGCGGCCGCCGGCGCAACGGTCGCGAGCCCGGCGCTCTCGTTCATGATCGCGCGTAGCGAGTTGTTCACGAGCGTGAGCGGCAGCGCCTGGACCAGCGGCTGGATCACGGCGGGGAAGCGCTCGGACGAGAAGAACGTGCCGGAAAGCAGCCACATCGGGAGCTGCACCACGTTCATCAGCCCCGAGACCGCTTCGATCGAGCGCGCGCGCACAGCGACCAGCAGGCCGATCGCGGAAAACGTCAGCGTGCCGATCAGCGTGACGAGGACGAACGCGAGCCACGATCCGCGCACGGCTGTGCCGAACACGAGCGCGCCGAACGCGAGGATGATCCCGACCTCGAGCACCAGCCACAGCAGGCGCGCGAGCAGGAGCGCGAGCAGGAAATCGCTGCGCCGCATCGGCGTTGCGATCAGGCGCCGCAGCAGGCGCTGCTGGCGCCAGTTGGCGATCGCGAAGCCGATCCCCCACATCCCGGTGCCGAGCAGGTTGAGTCCGATGAGGCCCGGGATCAGGTAGTCGATGTAGCGGCTGCCGGGCCTCACGACCGATTGCAGGCGGGGCCGCGCGACGTCCACGCGGCCGGCGGCGCGCTCGAGCGCGTCGGCGGTGGCGAGCTGGGCGAGACGCGACTCGGGACGCGTGGGATCGGATACGAGCGTGGGAGAACCGCCCGCGGTCGCGCGCACCAGGACTGCGACCTTGCCGCGCCGGAGCGCGGCTTCGGCATCGGCAGGCGAGAGGCGCAGGACCTCGAGATCGGCCGAGCGCGAGAGTGCTGCTGCGACCGAGTCGGCGCCCGGCCCCTCTTCGACGCCGATCCGCGAGCGCGGCGTCCCCGACGAGCGAAACGCGATCCCGAGCGCCAGCGCCATGAGCACCGGGAAGGCGAACACCCAAAACGCCACTTCGGGCTCGCGCAGGAACGACAGCACCCGCGCGCGCGTCAGTTGCCACAGGGCGTTGTGCGCCAGGCCTCCGCTCGCCCCGCCGGGGGCGGCGCCGGGCGTTGCCGCCGGAGGAAGCTCGACCACGGTCCCCGGCTCACTCATCGCGCAGCGTCCTCCCGGTGAGGTACACGAACACGTCCTCGAGCGTTGCGTGGTGAGTGGCGAGGCGCTTGAGCCCGACGCCCTGGCGGTCGAGCTCGGCGAGCAGCGCCGGGATCGAAACGTGGGGCTCCCGCACGATGAGCGCGAAATCGTCCGCCTCGCGCCGCGCCTGGCTCACGCCCGGCAGGCGCTCTACCGGGGCGAGATCCAGCGCGCCATCCACGGCGAACTCGACGACGTGGTCGGCCCCGAGGGTGGCGATGAGCGCAGCGGGCGTGTCGAGCGCCAGGACGTGCCCATGGTCCATGATCGCGACGCGGTCGCACAGGCGCTCGGCCTCCTCCATGTAATGGGTGGTGAGCAGGATGGTGCCGCCGCGGCTCCGGAACGCTGCGATCAGCTCCCAGAGCTGGCGGCGCGACTGGGGATCGAGGCCGGTCGTGGGCTCGTCGAGGAACAGCAGATCGGGCTCGTTGACGAGCGCAACGGCGAGCGAGAGGCGCTGGCGCTGGCCCCCGGACAGCTTCCCGACCCAGGATTCGCGCTTCTCCTCGAGCTGGACGCTCTTGATCACGTCCTCGGGATCGGGCCCGCGGCGGTAGAAGCTCCGGAACAATTCCACGGTCTCGATCACCGAGAGCTTGTCCTGGAACTTGGCTTCCTGGAGCTGAATGCCGAGCCGCTCGCGCAGCGCGCGATCCGAGCCGTCGCCGCGGCCCCAGGCCTGGCCCAGCACGTTGACCTCACCTGCGTCGGGCGTGTTCAGGCCCTCCAGGATCTCGATGGTCGTGGTCTTGCCCGCGCCGTTGGGGCCGAGCAGGCCGAAGCATTCGCCGGCCCGGACTTCGAGGTCGAGCCGGTCCACCGCTAGCACCTTGGGAAAGCGCTTGACGAGCCCGCGACAGGCGAGCGCGGGGCCCGCGCCGGGGCTCTGCTGCGAGAGTTCGGGCATGGAAGTGCCGAACACTAAGGAGAGGCACGGCCCGCGCGCAAGCTCGCGGTCGCGGCGCGCGGCGCCCGCGCACGCGAATCGTTGCGAGCATTGTGCTTGGGCGGCGCACGAAGACGCCCGCGCGCCCCGCGGCGCGAGGTTTCGTGCTAACCTGCTTGGCCGCCCGCCGGTACGGGAGCCCCGGCGGGCGCGATCCAGGCGCTCCCAGACGACTTCCGAGGAGACGGATGCACAAGCGACTCGACTCGATCCAGCGCGCGAACCTGGCCTACATCGAGGAGATGTACGCCCGCTATCGTGAGGATCCGGCCTCCGTCCCCGAGGAGTGGGCGCTGTTCTTCGCGGGTTTCGACTTCGCAGAGAGGCAACCGGCGGTCGCCCCGGCGGCGCACGTCCAGGGCCAGCCCTCGGCCGAGGCCTTCGGGCTCGTGCAGCACTTCCGCGTCTTCGGGCATCTGGCGGCCCACATCGACCCGCTCGGCCCCCCGCCGGCGGAGACCCTGCTCGACCCGGCGCGCTTTGGATTCGGCGCGGCCGACCTCGACCGCGAGGTCTCGGCGGCGCCCATGGAGGGCGAGTTCCGCGGCACGCTGCGCGAGCTGATCGCTGCGCTACGCGAGACCTACTGCGGCACGATCGGCGTCGAGTACATGACGATCACCGACCTCGAGCGCCGCAAGTGGCTGCAGGAGCAGATGGAGCCGTGCCGCAACCACCCGGTGCTCCCGCCCGATGAGCGCACGCGCATCCTGCGCCAGATCCTGGCGGCCGACCGCTTCGAGGAGTTCCTGCACGTGCGCTATCCGGGGCAGAAGCGCTTCTCGCTCGAGGGCGCTTCCGCCCTGGTCCCGATGCTCGACGCGCTGGTCGAGGCGGCGGCCGCGATCGGCGTCGAGCAGCTCGTGATCGGCATGCCGCACCGCGGGCGCCTGAACGTGCTCGCGCATGTCCTGGACAAGCCGCTGGAGCTGATCTTCAGCGAGTTCGAGTCCAGCTTCCTGCCCGAGGACATCCAGGGGCACGGCGACGTGAAGTACCACATGGGCTACTCGTCCAACCACGCGACGCAGAGTGGGCGCATCGTTCACCTCGACCTCAACTACAACCCCAGCCACCTCGAGTTCGTGAACCCGGTGGTGCTGGGGGCGTTGCGGGCCCGGCAGGACCGCATGCGCGACCCGGAGCGGGCGCGCGGCGTGCCGGTGCTGATCCACGGGGACGCCGGCTTCGCGGGGGAGGGGATCGTTCCCGAGACGCTGGAGATGGCGCAGCTCGAGAACTACCGCACAGGCGGAACGATCCACATCATCGTGAACAACCAGGTCGGCTTCACGACCTCGCCCGAGGACGGCCGCGCCTCGCGTTACGTCACCGACGTGGCGCGGCTCGAGGACGCGCCGGTCTTCCACGTGAACGGCGACGATCCCGAGGCGGCTGTGCACGCGATCCGGCTCGCCCTCGGCTACCGCGATCGGTTCCGGCGCGACGCGTTCGTGGACCTCGTGTGCTACCGGAAGCACGGGCACAACGAGCTGGACGACCCGACGTTCACGCAGCCGGTGCTCTATCAGAAGATCGCGGCGCACACCCCGGCCTCGAGCCGCTACGCCGCGCGCTTGACCGCGGAGGGCGTCTTGGACGAAGCGGGCCGCCAGGCGATCGAGCGCGAGATCGAGGGCGCACTGCGCGAGGCTCACGCGCGCCGCAGCGCCGAGGATTTCGCCAACGGCGAGGGGCGGCTGGGCGGCGCGTGGCAGGGCTTCGAGTGGGCGGGCAGCGACTGGAGCGCGCCGACCGCCGTGCCGCGCGCCACGATCGAGCGCGTGCTGAAGGACGCGGCCAGGCTGCCTTCGGACTTCCACCCGCATCCCAAGGTGGCGAAGCTGCTGGAGGACCGCATCCGGATGATCGCGGAGGACCGCGTCGACTGGGGCTGCGCCGAGGCGCTGGCGATGGGCACGCTGTTGCTCGAGGGCTTCGGCGTGCGCCTGAGCGGCCAGGACACGGGACGCGGCACGTTCAGCCACCGGCACGCCGTCCTCCACGACCACGAGAACGGCCGCCGCTACGTGCCGCTCCAGCACATGTCGGCCGAGCAGGGGCGCTTCCAGGTGTTCGACTCGCTGCTCTCCGAGGCGGCGGTGCTGGGGTTCGAGTACGGCTACTCCACTGCCGACCCGCGCACGCTGGTGATCTGGGAGGCGCAGTTCGGAGACTTCGCCAACGTGGCGCAGGTCTACATCGACCAGTTCCTGGCGAGCGCGGAATCCAAGTGGCGTCGCATGTCGGGAATGACCCTGCTGCTTCCGCACGGCTACGAGGGTCAGGGGCCGGAGCACTCGAGCGCGCGCCTCGAACGCTTTCTCGAGCTGTGCGCGGACGGCAACATGCAGGTCTGCAACCTCACGACCCCCGCGCAGCTCTTCCACGCGCTGCGCCGCCAGATGCACCGCAACTTCCGGAAGCCGCTTGTGATCATGAGCCCCAAGAGCCTGCTGCGGCACAAGCTCGCGGTCTCGGCGGTGCGCGAGCTCACAGCGGATGCATTCCGCACCGTGATCGACGAGCAGGCGGTCGCCGACCCGCACGCTGTGCGGACCCTGCTGCTGGCTGCGGGGCGCATATGCTACCCGCTGCTCGAGGCCCGCGCGCAGCGCGGCAGGAGCGACATCGCGCTGGTGCGGGTCGAGCAGCTCTATCCGTTCCCGGCCGACGAGCTGCGCGAAGTCTTCAAGCGCTATCCGCGGGCCGGCGACCTGCGCTGGGTGCAGGAGGAGCCCGCCAACATGGGGGCGTGGCGCAATCTCCGTCACCGGCTGGAGGCGATCCTGCCCGAGGGCGCCACCCTCTCGCTGATCGCGCGCCAGGATGCGCCGACCCCGGCAACGGGCTACTACCAGATGCACGTGGAGCAGGAGCAGGGGCTGATCGAGCGTGCCTTCGGCGCGCCCGCCGAACCGCATTCGGCTCCGGCCGCCGACGAGCCTGCGGCCTCCGCCGCGCCCCCGGCGCCGGCGCGCCATCGCGAGGCGCCGGCCGGCGCCCGGGGCACGCCGTGAGCGTCGAAATCCGGGTGCCGCGCCTCGCGGAGTCGGTGTCGGAGGCGGTGCTCGTGGAGTGGCTCAAGCCGGACGGCGCAGCGGTCGCGACCGACGAGCCGGTGGCCGTGCTCGAGACCGACAAAGCGGCGGTCGAGATCGCGGCCTCGGCGAATGGCGCGCTGCGTCACAGTCGGGCGATCGGCGATCGAGTGGTGGTCGGGGATCTGCTGGGGAGCGTCGAAGCTGCCGATGGCGCGGGCGAAGCGGGGGGAGTGACCCCGCCAGGTGCGGGAGCCGAGGCGGCGCGACCCATTCCCGCCGCGGCTGCGCCCCGGCGCGAGCCTCGTGTGATGCGGCCTGCCCCCATACCTTCCGACCTGCGGCCGAAGTCGCCCGCGGCACCGGGAGCCGAGACCCAGGCCGCGAGAACAGCTGCGGCGCCCCCCGCTCGCCCGGCGCCGCCGCCGGCCTCAAGTGCCGCGCCGCCTCCGGAGGCGGCCCGGGCGCCGGTCCCGCCGCCCACCGCGGCCCAGCCATCCGGCGGCCCGGCGCCCCCCTCGGGCGCCGACGAGGAGCGCGCCGTGCCGATGAGCCGCATCCGCCAGCGCATCGCCGAGCGTCTGGTGCGTGCCCAGCAGACCGCGGCGATCCTCACCACGTTCAACGAAGTCGACATGAGCGCCGTGACGGCGCTGCGCGCCCGTCTGCGCCAGGAATTCGAGCGGCGCCACGGCGTCCGGCTCGGGCTGATGAGCTTCTTC
>VBOS01000561.1 GCA_005893185.1 Candidatus Eiseniibacteriota bacterium | reverse complement strand
CTCTACGTCCGCGCCCAGATGGCCGACGGCCAGCCCGTGAGCCAGCAGGAGTAGGACGCAGCAGCGCGTATCGAGCGCCGAGCGGCCGACCTGGGTCATGCGCGCGATCGTCATGCACCGGGTCGGCGGCCCGGATGTGCTGGAGCTGGAGGACGTGCCCGCGCCACGACCCAAGGCGGGCGTCGTGCTGGTCGAACTGCAGGCGAGCGGCGTGAACTTCGCCGACACCGAGTGGCGCCGCGCGCGCTACCGCCCGACGCCGCTCCCGTGGATCCTGGGCAGCGAGGGCGCGGGCGTGGTGGTCGCGACCGGGGCCGACGTGGACCCGGGGTGGCGCGGCCGCCGGGTGACGTTCTACGCGCTGCCGCCCGCGACGAGCGGAACCTACGCCGACCTCGCGACCTGCCCGGCTGCCGCGCTCATGCCGCTGCCGGACGGGCTCGACTTCGTCACCGCCGCCGCGATCCCGGCGCAGGGGCTGATCGCCTACCTCATGATTCACCGCGCGGCGCGCATCCGCGCCGATCAGGTGGTGCTCGTGCACGCGGCCGCCGGCGGGGTGGGCCTGCTCGCGGTCCAACTCGCGCGCCGCGTCGGGGCGCGCGTGCTCGGCACGGTCTCGAGCGAGGAGAAGGCGCAGGCGGTGCGCGAGGCGGGAGGCGAGCCGCTGCTCTACGGCGGCGACTTGGCCGAGCGCGTGCGCGGGCTCACCGGCGGCCGTGGCGTGGACGTGGTGCTCGACTCGGTCGGCCTGCCGACCCAGGCCGCGAGCCTCTCCATGCTGGCTCCGTTCGGAGAGCTGGTGCATTTCGGCGATGCCGGCGGCTTCCCGGCGCCGGTCGACCCCGAGGACCTCTACGCCCGCTCGCTCAAGATGAGCGCCTTCGGTCTCGACGAGCGGCACGATCCGCCTGCTGCCGCTCGCGCCCGCCGCGACCTGGTCGCATGGGCTGCCGACGGCTCGCTGCGCTTCCGCATCGGCCGGACGCTGTCCCTCACCGAGGCCGCCGAGGCGCACCGCCTCATCGAGAGCCGAACGACGATCGGGAAGCTCGTGCTGACGCGGTGACACCCGCCTCGAACGCCGCGAGCGAACGCTAGGCGAGCACCGGGTCCCGCCCGTTGGCGGAGAGCGGGAGTGGCAGCGATCGATCTTCGGCCGCGAGCGGCGCCGCCGGCGCCTGCATCGAAGCGCGCAACGCCTGCACATTGCGGTGTCCGGTGGCGCGAGCGATCATGTTGAGCATCTGGACGTGGCCGGGTGGCTTGGTCTCGCCGCCAATCCCGGTCACACGGCCTCCCGACGTGAGCGCGAGAGGAGACAACGTCATGGCGACGAAGGCAAGTTCCAAGATCTTCCCGCACGCGCAAGAGATCACCTTCCTCCTGCTGCGAGTCGTCGCCGGCCTGCTGTTCCTCCAGGCCGGCGGCTTGAAGTTGTTCGACTGGTTCGGAGGCATTCCCGCCCAATTCGGCGGCCATCCGAAATTGCTGTCGCAGACCTGGATCGGAGGCGTGCTCGAGTTCTACGGCGGATCGGCGATCCTGCTGGGACTTTGGACCCGGCCGATCGCCTTCGTCCTTTCCGGTGAGATGGCGGTCGCCTACTTCCAATTCCATCAACCCCATGGCTCCTGGCCGATCCAGAATCACGGCGAACTGGCCGTGCTGTTGTGCTTCACCTTCCTGTTCTTCGCGGCGCGCGGGGCGGGTGGCTGGAGCATCGACGCCCTGATCCGAAGGAGTACAAGGCTGGAGCCGCCCGATTGAGCAGGCCCAGGCTTCGAGGCGTCGCGCCGATCAAAGACCTCGACCGCGCCACGATCATCGCCATCAGCGCGCTGGCCTACTCGCTGGCCAACGTCGTTCACGAAGGTCTCGGACACGGCGGCGCGTGTATCCTGTTCGGCGCGCGCCCCACGATGTTCAATGCGATTTTCTTCAACTATGACGAGGCCACGGCGAGCGACTCCGTGCAGCGGGCCATCTCTTCGGCGGGAAGCGTCGTCAACGTGATCGTCGGGCTTCCGCTGACCGTGTTGCTCAGAAGCAGGGTCGCGCTGTCGCCGCGCTGGCGCTATTTTCTGTGGCTCTTCTGCGCCGTCAATCTCTTGACGGCGTTCGGCTACCTCCTCTACTCGGGAATCGGCGGAATCGGGGATTGGGCGCGCGTGATCGAGGGCGCACGGCCGGCGGCCCTCTATCGTCTGGCGCTGGTCGTTTCTGGCGCCTTGCTCTACTTCGTGGTAGCACCGCGTCTGTTGATGCCGGCGCTCGATCCGTTTCTCGGTCGCGAGCCTGACGCGAGGGTTGCGCGGGCGAGGCAGCTCTCGCTCATTCCATATCTCGT
>VBOS01000559.1 GCA_005893185.1 Candidatus Eiseniibacteriota bacterium | reverse complement strand
CTGCCCGGGAGCAAAGGCGGTCGGCCTGGCCGCGCTGCGCGACCACCGCCTCGCGTTCCCGCTCTACTCCAATGCCTGGGGAGGGGGGGTTTCCAGCGTCCAGCTCGCGCACGGCGACACGGTCTGGGGAATGCTCTTCGATCTCACAGAGCAGCACCTGCAGACGCTCGACGGCTACGAGGAATTCCGCGGCCCCGGAGACCAGCACAACGTCTACGACCGCGGCCAGGTGACGGTCGAACTGACGCGGCCCGACGACGGCTCGTTCCCGCGCCGCGTGCGCGCCTGGACCTACATCGCGAGGCCCGCCAAGCCCTCCCCGCCGTCGCGCCGCTACCTGGATGCGATCCTCAAGGGCGCTCGCCATCACCGGCTGCCCGAGGAGTACATCGCGAAGCTCGCGACGGTGCAGGCGGTGCCGGAGGCCGAGGCGCCAGCGGGCGGGGCGGCCGGGGCCGGAGAATCCGCGGGCGGCGCGACCACGTGCTGAGTGCCATCACGTCTCCGCGCGGCTTCCGGGCTGCGGGAGTGGAGTGCGGCATCAAGCCGGGTCGTGCCGATCTCGCGCTCATCGCCGCCGATCGCGCCTGCCCCGCAGCCGGCTTGTTCACCACGAACCTCGCGTCCGCGGCCCCCGTGGTCCTCTCACGCCGGCATCTCGCTTCCGGGCGCGCGCGCGCGGTGGTGGCGAACGCCGGCTGCGCGAACGCGGCCACCGGGTCGCGGGGCATGGAGGACGCGCGCCGCATGGCCGAGCTCGTGAGCGCGGGCCTCCACTGTCCTCCGGCCGAGGTCGTCGTGGCCTCGACCGGCGTGATCGGCGTGCCGCTCCCGATGGAGCGCGTGAGCGCGGGGATCGGGGCGGCGCTCGCGGCCCTCGCGCCGGAAGGCGGCGCGGACGCCGCGCGCGCGATCCTCACCACCGACACGCGTCCCAAGGAGGCGGGGGCCGAGGTGGGGCTCGGCGGCCGCACGGTGCGGATCGGCGCGATGGCCAAGGGCGCGGGGATGATCGCGCCGCGCATGGCGACGATGCTCGCGTTCCTCACCACCGATGCAGCGATCGAGCCCGGGCCTCTGCGCCGGGCGCTGACCGACGCCGTGGGCGAGAGCCTGAACCGCGTGACGGTGGACGGCGACACATCGACCAACGACACGGCGGTGATCCTGGCGAGCGGGGCCGCGGGGAACGATCCGATCCGTGGGCCGGGCCCGGAGTACGACGCGTTCCGCGACGCGCTGTGCGGCGTGGCGCGCGCGATTGCCCACATGATCGTGCGCGACGGCGAGGGGGTGACCCGCGTCGCCGAGGTGAGGGTGGAGGGCGCGCGCGACACGGAGGAAGCCGACCGGATCGCCCGCACGGTCGCGGAGTCGCTGCTGGTGAAGACCGCGCTCCACGGCGGCGACCCGAACTGGGGCCGCATCCTGGCCGCGGTCGGACGCTCGGGCGTGCCGGTGGACGAGAGCCGCGTCGACATCTTCCTCGGCGACGTATGGGTCGCAGAGGGCGGGAGTGCTCGCGACTATCCGGAGGAGGACGCCCGCCACGCTCTGATCGCGGAGGACCCGGTGCGCTTCCGCATTCGGCTCAATGCCGGCCCCGCTTCGAGCTGGATGCTGACCAGCGACATCAGCAAGGCCTACGTGGAGATCAACGCCAGCTACCGGAGCTAGACCCGAGCGGTCCGGTCGGGTTCAACTTCCAGTGGAGCTGGAGCAGTGGGACGGTGGCGGGGAGGGCGGCAGCGGCCTGAGTCGCGCCCGCTGGACGGCGCGATTGTGGGCGACATCGATGTCATCGCGCTTAACCGCGCGCGTCCACTCATGGACAAATCTGATGGCCAGTCCCGCCGGCAAGACGCCCCTCGCCAGACT
>VBOS01000560.1 GCA_005893185.1 Candidatus Eiseniibacteriota bacterium | reverse complement strand
TCACCGAGAGCGCGAGCCGCGTCGGGCCCGTGATCTCGCTCGAGGCCGCAGTCGTGCTGCCCGGGCTCCGGGCGCGCATGACGTTTCGGGATCGCCCCAACCGCGATGACGCTTCGGTTCACGAGGCGTCCATCATGGTCCCGCTCGTGGCGCCCGGGGAGCGGCTGGAGCGGCCCATGCGGACCATCCGGGCCACCCCTGCGCGATCGGGGTTCACGCTCTCTCTCTGCGACGGCAGAGGGCAACCGCTCGTAGCGGCCCAGAGGATCGCGTGCGTGGACGGGAGCCGCTCCCTCGATTTCCCGATCGCGCTGGAGGCGGGCGCGGTGGTCTGGGTCTCGACCCGCCCGGCGTCGGGCTCGTCCGGGCCGCGGCTGCGGCTGAACGGCAAGCTCGTCCTCTCGCGAGGCGTGTTCGCCCGGGTCGGCCCCGGTATCGCGGAAGGATGGGAGGCACGGGGCGCGACGTCCGAGGTTTCGCTCGTCACCCCCGGAACGATGTTCTTCTTCCATGAGAGGACCGTGGAGAGCGGTATTGCCGGCGATCCCTGGGTCTCGTTGCGATTCGTCGATGAACGGGGCGCTCCACTCTGTGAAGAACGCCCGGTCGGGCTCTTCCATGCTGCATAGAACCGGAGCCCGAGTGCAGGAGGAGCGGGTCGTGATCCGCAGAACCGGCGCGGGCGCGGCGATCGCGGGCGCCTGTGCGCTCGCGGCTGGCGCCGCGACCGCCGGCATCTGGTCGCCGGGACTGGGTGTGGGGGCGCGAATCGAGCGCTGGCAGAGCGGCGCCCTCCCCGAACGCGACGTGCTCGTGCAGACCGTCACGCCGGAGCTCGGCTACGGCACGGGCGCCGGCGACTGGGCGGTGCAGCTCCTCGCCGCGCGCCGCTACGAGTTCTCCCGCGCGGGCGCAGGGCCGGGTCCCTCCGCGGTCGGCGCTGCCGACCGCTCGAGCCTCCACGTCGGACGCTCGTGGTCGGAGACATCGGACGCCGCGATCGACGCCCGCTACGACCGCACGCCCGAAATCCTCGACGTGCCCGAGCGCACCGCTTTCGTCCCGGGGGACGTGACCCGCTGGGTCGGGTCGGCGCGCGCCAGCCTCTGGCGCCTCGAAGGCGAGGGCCGCGTGCAGGGCTGGTCCTACTCCGCACGTGGGGCGGACGACGCGTCGTCGTTCGCGTGGAGTGCGCGCTTCCTGCCGGTGCTCGGGCGCGACGGCGCGTGGTTCATCGGCTGGCACGAACGTCGGCTCGAGCTCGGCGGGCAGACGGCGGTGCGCTCGCGAATGGCGACGCTCGGCGTGCGCCGCAGGCTCACGCCGCTGCTCGCGGGCGAGCTCGAGGTGGGCGGCGCAGCCGCGGACTACCGCGACGGCGCGCGCGAGCGCGGCCCCGCGCTGATCCTGGGCCTGACCGGCGCGAGCGGGGCGCAGAGTCTCACGACGCGGTGGACGTTGGAGCCGGATCTCGCGACCGGCTTCTCGGCCGAGATCGGGCACGAGCTGGGCGATGGCCGCCTGTGGGCACGGGGCGAGTCGCTGCTGGACGTCGAGGGCGGCGTCTACCGCGTTCCCACGATCACGCGCCGGCTGACTCTAGGGGCGCAGGACACGCTGGCTCGCAGCACGGTCCTTGGTTGCCAGGCCGGCTGCACGCGTGCCGCGCCCCATCATTTCGCGGGCGAGGGAACCCAGAGCGCGCGAGCTTCGGCGTGGCTCGCGCGCCGCCTCTCGCCGTGGCTCGTGGGGCGCGGGGAGTGGTCCTACCTGCGCCTCCTAGCGAGCGAAGGGGCGGCCGTCACGCCTCAGCATCGGGCGCGGTTCGACGTCACGTTGACCGCGGCCTGGGACTGATCGGGCCGAGGAGATGAGCATGCGCTCTGGCATCGCGGTCGCGGTCGGGCTCGCCGTCGCGGCGCTTCTCTCGGCGCCCGGAGCGTTGCGCTCGGACGACCTCCCGTACCACGTCGGTACGGGAGATCTGCTGCACATCACCATCTACGCAGGAGGCGACAAACAGGACGAATTCGACGTCGAGGTCGGGATGGACGGAACCATATCTTGCCCACTCGCCGGTCAGGTCAGGCTCGAAGGCATGGCCGCACCCGGGATCGCATCGAAGCTGCGCGGGATTCTGGCGCGCGACTTCTATGTCGATCCCGACGTGCTCGTGAGCGTGAAGGAATACGGAGGACGGATCTATGTCCTCGGTGAAGTCAAGAATGCCGGTGTCTATTCTCTCAAGGTGGCGCCCACCGCGCTGAGCGCCTGCGTCCTCGCAGGCGGATTCACCAACTTCGCGGCTCCGCGCCACGGGAAGGTCACCCGGCTCCTGGACGGAAAGCCAAAGGTCATCGGGATCGATCTGGTCAAGGCAGGTCAGGGCAGGGGAGAGGACCTCGCCCTGCTCGCAGGCGACCGGATCGAGGTCCCGCGTAGACGGTTCTAGGCGCCGCAGCGCGGGAGGGGCGCTGCGGAGGTGAGGCAAGGGGGGTATGGGTGTCCATGCTCCAGCGAGTGGTTAGGCGCAGGAAGCTCATGATCGGGGCCGCGGTCGTGTTGTTCGCGGCGCTCG
>VBOS01000003.1 GCA_005893185.1 Candidatus Eiseniibacteriota bacterium | reverse complement strand
CCTGCTGGCTCCGGGCGCTCCCTTCGACGCGTTCGCCTCTGCGATGGCCGAGGCCGGATACTCGGGGCTGTTCTGCGATGGCGACGGAGTGATCGTCTCGCGGCGCATCGAGAAGCCGTTCGAAAACGCGGTGACCCGCGCCAAGCTGGTCGAGGGCGCGGTGTGGAGCGAGCGCGCGCGCGGGACCAACGGCGTGGGAACGGCGCTGGTCGAGAAGGCGCCGGTGGCGGTCGTGGGAGCGGAGCACTACGAGCAGCGCAATCACCTGCTGGCGTGCTACGCGGCTCCGGTCCGTGACATTCATCAGCGCGTGGTAGGCGTTCTCGACGCTTCGGGTCTCGCATCCGAGGCGGCGGGCTTCGTACAGGCCTCGGTGGTGGCCACCGCCGCCGCGATCGAGGCGCTGATCGTGGCGCGCACCTACGATGCCGCGGTCCCGGGCGGCTTGTTCGAGCTGGAGCGCCTCCTCGCCCAGATGCCCCACGCCGCCCTCCTGGTCGAGACCACGGGGCATGTGCGGCGCGCCAACACACGATTTCGCGTCCTGATGAGCGGTGCCGGGACGCTCGATCTGGGGCGCATGGTCCGCTCGTTCCTCAAGGGCCCACGCGTGGCGGATGAGGCGAGGGAGAATCTGCCCGCCCCGCTGCGCGGCGTCGCGCTCGAGCTCGAGCCGATCGGCCCGCCGGCCGACCCCTTCGCCGCGCTCGTGCACATGCGGCTGCCGAATGCCCGGCCGCGCGCTTTCATCGGTGCTCGCCCGCTGCCCGAGGCCTTCTCGCCCATCGTCGGCAGCGATCCGGCGATCGCATCGGCGCGCGACCAGGCCGCGCGGTTCGCCCACTCGGACCTGCCGGTGCTGGTGCTCGCCGAGACCGGCGCGGGCAAGGAGATCTTCGCGCGCGCCATCCACGCCGCCAGCCCGCGCGCCGCCGGGCCGTTCGTCGCGGTCAACTGCGGCGCGCTGACCGGCACGCTGCTCGAGTCCGAGCTGTTCGGCTACGGCCCCGGCGCATTCACCGGCGCCGCCGCCGGCGGGCGAACCGGCAAGCTCGGCGCCGCGGACGGCGGCACGTTGTTCCTCGACGAGGTGGGTGAGCTGTCTCCCTCGGCGCAGGCGATGCTGCTGCGCTTCCTGGAAGACGGAACCTTCTATCGCGTCGGCGAGGCCAGCGAACGCCGCGCCGACGTGCGGCTGATCGCCGCCACCAGCCGGGACCTGCCCGCGCTCGCGACCAACGATCAGTTCCGCAGCGACCTCTACTTCCGCATGCGCGGCGTGGTGCTGCGCCTGCCGCCGCTGCGCAACCGTAACGATCGAAGCGAGCTCGCCCGCGCCCTGCTCGATCGCATCGCACGCCAGCGCGGCCTGCCGAAGCCGCTGGGGCTTTCGAGCGCCGCGCTGGCCTGGATCGAGAGGCACGACTGGCCCGGCAACGTGCGCGAGCTGCGCAGCGCCCTCGACTACGCGGTGGTGCTGGCCGGGGACGCGCCGCGCATCGAGCTGTGGCATCTGCCGGTCGAGGAGACCGCGACGCCCGCCGCCACCTTCGATCTCGGCGCGCAGGCCGAGCGCGCGGCGCTCCTGCGCGCGCTGAGCCAGGGGCGCGGCAACCTCAGCGACGCAGCGCGCTCGCTGGGTGTGGCGCGCAGCACGCTCTACCGCATGCTCGATCGCCACGGCCTGCGGTCGGGCGAGCGCCCCGAGGCGTAGCGTTCAACGGCGGGGGAGCGCCGCCCGCCCCAGGACCCAGGCTCCGTTTTAAAACGGCCGAGGGCAAGGCGTCGCGGTCGAGCGACGAGCGGAAATGTGGCCTTCAGGCCACTTTGGAGCGAGGAGCCGACCGCGCAACGCAGCCATCGGGCGTTTTCAAACGGAGCCTAGCGTGGAATCGAGGACCGCCGACCTCCCGAGGGTGCTGGGCCTGTGGGACGCCACCTCCGTCGTGGTGGGGGCCATCATCGGGGTCGGGATCTTCTTCAATCCCCGGGACGTCGCGCGCGTCACGGGCGGCACGGAAGCTGCGCTGCTGGCCTGGGGGATCGGCGGCACGATCGCCCTGCTGGGCGCTTTCACTTTCGCCGAGCTGGGGCGGCTTCGCCCGCTTGCGGGCGGCCAGTACCACGTGCTGCGCGACGCGTACGGGCGGCCCCCCGCGTTTCTCTTCGTGTTCTGCAACCTCACGGCCGTCCAGGCGGGCGGCGTCGCCATCATTGCCGTCGTGTGCGCGCAGAACCTCGGCGTCGCGCTTCATGGAAGGGACCCCGCGGGCCCGTGGGTGATGGGGCTCGCCACGCTGCTCACATGGGCGCTGGTGGGCGTCAACGTCATCGGCGTTCGCTCGGGCGCCGGGCTTCAGGACGCGACCGTGATCGCGAAGCTCGTGACCCTCGGCGCGCTCGTCGCGCTCGCAGCCGCGATCGCGCCGGGCCACGCGGCGCTCGATGCGGGCCCGCCGGCGGGCGCCCACGCGCTCACGTTCCCGATGCTGTTCTCGGTGGATGGCGGGCGAGGTGGCGGACGCACGTCGCACGGTCCCGCGCGCCATCGTCCTGGGCGTGGGGATCGTGGTGGCGGCGTACCTGCTCGCGAACTGGGCTTACTTCCGCCTCCTCGGCTTCCGCGGGGTCTGCGACGCGAAGACGCTCGCCGCCGACGCCTTCTTCGAGGCGTCGCCCGGCCTCGGCCGCCGCTCAACGCCCAGTTTCTCGCCGGGCCGCGGCTCACATGGGCGATGGCGCGCGACGGATTGTTCTTCCCCATCTTCGCCCGGCTCCATGCCCGCTTCTCGACTCCGGTGCCCGCGATCCTGCTGCTCGGCGTGCTGTCGACCGGGCTGACGCTCGGCCTCGGCCTGGAGCGCACCGACCGGCTCACCACCGGCGTGGTCGTCGTGGACGCGTCCTTCTTCGCCCTCACCGGGCTCGCGCTCCCGATCCTGCGACGCCGTGAGCGCGCAGCCGATCGCGGACCGGCGTGGATCGCGGGGGCCGCCTTCGTCTTCGCGGCGCTCGAGCTGCTCGCGATCGCCGGCTCAGTGCTCGAGCAGAACGCGCGCGTCCTGGCGTTATCGGGGCTGGCCTGGATCGGGGCGGCCGCTATGACCTGGGCGCTGTTCTTCCGGCGCGCGCGCTAGCTCCGACGGGACGAATGCGTGGCGGTGATGGTGCTCAGGGGCGCGGGCCGACGGCGACGTGCGCGACGCGGGCGAAGTCGATGAAGCCGTGCTCGGGGTCCGTGTGGATGAGCTTCACGCGCACCTGATCCCCGACGTCGAGCCCCTCCTGCCCGCGCTCGATGCGACCCTCGGCGGGCGGATCGAAGATGCGCGCCCACGTGCCCTTGGAAGAGGCGCCGGTTACGAGCCCGTCGAACTCGCCGCCGACCCGATCGCTCAGCAGGCAAGCGGCTGCCGCCTTGCGCAGCAGCCGCTCGACCTTCTGGGCGTCGTCCTCCTTCTGCGTGCAGTGGGTGGCCAGGGCCTCGAGCTCGGGGCGGGCGTATGGGACCTTCGCACCTTCGACCGCGGCCTTGATCAGGCGCTGCGTGACGAGATCCGGGTAGCGCCGGTTGGGCGCGGTCGAATGGGTGTAGTCGCTCACGGCCAAGCCGAAGTGGCCTGTCACCTCCTGGCCGGGGAAGCTCGCCACGTATTCGCCCCGGCCCAGCAGCTTGATCACGGCCAGCGAGAGGTCGGGGAATCGCAGGGCGTCCGCCGCGCGCCGCCGCAGCAGGAACTCCTGAAGCGCCTTCGCGTCGGGCTCGGACGGCAGCCGTTCTCCCATGTGCTGGGCGATGTCCACGATCCGCTGCCAACGCTCGGGCGAGCGCACAACGCGGCGCATGATCGGGAAATCGTGCGCCTTGAGGAACCGGGCGATGACGCCGTTGGCGGCGATCATGAAGTCCTCGATCAGCTCCTTCGCCCGGTTGCGTTCTTCTCGTTCGAGCCCGACGACGGCGTCGCCCTCGAGCCGCGCGCGCACCTCGAGCGACTCGAGTTCGAGCGCGCCATGCTCGTGACGATCCGCGCGCAGGCGCCGGGCGACCTGGTCCTGGAGCCGGAGGTTGTCGGCCAGTCCCGGGACGGCGCCGATCGCATGCGGCATC
>VBOS01000130.1 GCA_005893185.1 Candidatus Eiseniibacteriota bacterium | reverse complement strand
GCCATGGCGCGGGATTGTGAATGCCGCGCGCGCGTCCGGTCAACGGGAACGGCAAGCCCGCGGGACTCGCGTCCTCATGCGCGAAGCGGGTGGCCGACGCTGTACTCGCGGCCCGCTCGCTGCGCAGGCCGCTCGGGGTCCGCCGCCTACGCTGCGCCTGCGTGCTTCCTGAGCGCGGCGTTCACCACCAGCAGGTCGCTGATGTTCTCGAGCGTGATGAGCCCCACGACGCGCCCGTTCTCGAGCACCGGGAGCGCGGTGCGGCCGCGCTCGCGCATGCGCTGCAGCACGCCCTCGAGCGGCTCGCCCGGCGCGGCCGCCGCGGGGTCGCGGCGCACCACGTCGCCCGCCCGCACGCCCACGCCTTGGTTCTGCAGCGCCAGGATCAGGTCGCCGCGGCCCAGCGTCCCGATCGGCACCTCGCCCTCGAGCACCGGGAAGTCGGCCTGGCTCCCCGCGATCAGGTAGTCCACGGCGCGCTGGAGGGAGTCCTCCACGTCGAGGGTCAGAAAGTCGGTGAGCATGGCGTCGCGCACCGGAACGCCGGAGAGCGAGCTGCGAGTCTCCACGATCGCGCGCTCCTCGCCGGCCGCCAGGAACACGAACAGCGCGATGAAGATGAGGATGTTGTTGTGGCCGAAGAGCCCGACCGCCGCGAGGCCGAGCGCCAGCGCCTGGCCCACGATCGAGGCCACGCGCGTCGCCTTCGCGAACGGCATGCCCATGGCGAGCAGGGCGCGCAGCACGCGGCCTCCGTCCATCGGGAACGCAGGGATCAGGTTGAAGGCGATCATCGCCTTGTTCACGAACAACAGCGACCCGAGCACGCCGCTCCCGAAGGTCGCACCCGCCAGCGGGCGCCCGAGCAGGGGGGGCACGACCGTGAGCAGCGCCACGATCACAACGTTCACGAGCGGCCCCGCCAGCGCAACCACCAGCTCCTGCGAAGGCTTCTCCGGCATGCGCTCGAGCCGCGCGACACCGCCGATCGGGAGCAGCACGATGTCCTGGGTGCGGATCCCGAAGCCGCGCGCGGCCAGCGCGTGCCCCAGCTCGTGGAGCACGACGCAGCTGAAGACCAGGAGCAGGAACGCCAGCGTCGAGAGCGCGCGCCGGGTGTCCCCGCTGGTGATGCCCTCGGATACGGCCATCCACGCCACGAACACCAGGAACGTCACGTGGAGCCGGACGGGGATCCCGGCGATCCTGCCGATGCTGAACGACCAGCGCATCAGTCGCCCCCCGCCGCGACCGGCGGCGCGCCCGCCTGCGGCCTGGCTGGCGCAGCCGGGTGCCGCTCCTTAGCACCCCTCGAAGTGCTCACTGCGACCTTCCTTTCGTCACCGCTCCCTGCGCCGCGCGACCGCCCGGGAGTCTCGCACAGCTGCGCCCGCGGGCCAACGCGTGCTCGTCACGCGGCGCGGCGGCCGGGGCCGCGGATGCGCTCATACAGCTCTTCCAGCTCGAACAGGCTGCGCTGGATGTCGTGCTTCTCGACCGCGCGCAGCCGGGCCGCCTCGGCGAAGCCGGCGCGCGTGTGCGGGTCCGCGAGCAGCGCGCACACCGCGTCCGCGAACGCCGCGGTTTCGCTCGCGGGCACGAACAATCCCTCCGTGCCCTCGCGCATCAGGTCCTGGAGCGCCCCTGACGGGCTCGCCACGATCGGCAGCCCGCATGCGAGCGCCTGCTCGGCGAACAGCCCGCCCGCCTCGCTCCCCATCATCGGCGAGATCGCGACCTGACAGGCGGCGTAAAGGGCGGGGAGATTGTGCGTCGGTACGGAAGGAATGCAGCGGAGGTTGTTTGCGAGGCCCATCTCGTGCGCCTCGGCCGTGACCATCTGATCCCAGCCGGGATTTTGCGGATCGCGCCCGCCGACCACGAGCTCGACGTCGGGAACGCGCGCAGCCAGCGCGACGAGCAGATCGATCGCGCGCTCTCCCCCGCGGGCCGGGGTCGGCGGGCCCAGGAACATCACGCGCGGGCGGTCGCGGGCGGCGAAGATCTCCATGATCTCGGGCGTCCACGGCGGGTCCGGATCGGGGCGGAAGCGCGAGACGTCCACGCCGTAGTCGACCAGCTCGACCGGCCGGCCGAGACCTGCGTTCAGCCGCACGCGATTGAACGCCGAGTGCGCCATCACGATTCCAGCGCCCGCGACCAGCTGCACGCGCTCCTCCATCGCCCGCAGGCGCGGGAGCCCGGCGCATGCACCACACGCGTGGAACGGGTAGTGCTCGCCGCACGGCAGCAGCTTGGGACGGCGCATCAGGTCGCCGGCGGGGCAGATCGGCCAGAAGCCGTGCACGTCGAGCACGATGGGAAGCTCGCGCAGGATCTCGACCACGCGCGGGCCGAAGGGCCCGGCGCACGCGACGTGCAGCACGTCGGGATGATTCGCGAGCGATCCGCCGAGCGCGGCCTCGAAGTGCTCGGGCCCCGGGCAGTTCACCTCCACGCCGGGCAGCTCCTCGGGCGGGCACCCGCCCTCGGGCGCGTGCAGGCATATGATCTCGACGCGAATGCCGCGCTCCGCCCAGCGCACGGCCAGCTCGGAGAGCCACAGCGCGGGCTCGTCGAGGTCCGTGGTCCGCAGATTGTCCATCACGACCAGCAGCTTCACGCCGCACGCTCTCCCTCGTCGTTGCCCTCGAAAAAGGCGGTCAGCGCCTGGAGATCGTCGCGCGCCGCGCGATGGCCGGGGTGGATCCAGAGCGTGTGGTAGAGGAGCCGCAAGGCGTCCTCGACCCCGCCCAGCTCGAAGCTCGCGGAGGCCGCGACGTACCAGAGCCCGGGATGATGCGGCGCGTACGACAGGCCGCGCAGCGCCCGCGCCAGGCTTTCGCGACCGTCGCCCCGTTGCATCGCAGATTCCGCGCCGCGCAGCATCCCGCGGGCGGCCTCGGGATCGGGTGCGGGCTCGAGCCCCGGGATGAAGCTCTGGAGCGCCGTGACCGCCGATCGCAACCGCTCCGAGACGTAAGGCTCGGGAGGGCAGTCGTCCGATCCTGCGACGCGGTCGGCGAGCGAGGCGAGGGAGCGCGTGATGTCGGCGAGCGTCGGACGTGAGGACGGAGACACGGCGAAACCCCCTCGAGGAGACGATCGTTGCGCCCCGCTCGCCTCGAGGGCGGGCGGGACGTCTCCGGGCCCGCTCTGCGGAACCCCGGTGAACAGTGTGCCAGCGGGTTATCGGCAGCGGGCATGCGTCGCTGAACGCGGTGGTGGCCGCCGGGTCGGACGTCTGGGCTCGACTGTCCTAGCGAGTCCCGCGCACGGCGCGCAGGAACTGGTCGAGCACGTTCCCGGCGACGGTCATCCGGTACTCGCGATCGGAGCGGATGTCGTCGATCGGAGCGATGTCCCGCGCGAGCGCTTCGCGAGCCGCTGCGACCGCGGCCTCACCGGGCTTGCTGCCTTCGAGCGCCGCCTCAGCTTGGGCCGCGCGCAGCGGGACGGGCGCCACGCTCCCGTACGCGAGGCGTACGTGCTCCAGCGCACCGCTCCGGCCGCGTGCAGCGAGTCCGCAGAACACCACCTTC
>VBOS01000556.1 GCA_005893185.1 Candidatus Eiseniibacteriota bacterium | reverse complement strand
ACCCCGGCCCGCGCATCCCTCCATGTGACGAACGCGCCGCCTACGCCATCCGAGATGATGGCCTGGAGGTCCTGATTTCCCACGACCGCGCTCAGCGCCACGCCGTTGGCCGGCCACGCGCGATCCACCACGCCCGATGCCAGCACGTGCTGGGCGAAGAGGTCGATGTCGTTCGCGGGGTTGCGGAGGTCCTCCCATGCTACGATCGCTCCCCCCGCGCCGTCCGACACGATCACGGGCGCGAACTGCGCGACGTCCGTGCTCGGCAACGCCAGCGTGTCGGTCAGCACTGCCTGACCGTCGTCGGGCCAGGCGGGATCCAGATCGCCCGATGCGAGGACGTGCCCGGCGAAGATGTTGACCCGCTTGAAGCGGTCGTCCTGCCATGTGATGACTGCCCCGCCCGCGCCGTCCGTGGCGGCGGCGGAGTGCAGCTGGTTCTTGGACGCAGTGGTGACGGGGCGCCCGAACTGCGGCCAGTCGGCTGAGCCGGGGCGCGGAGTTGCGGACGTGGACAACACGACGCCGGCGATCACAACTGGAAGAAATGCCGAGCGACTGCGCCTGGCGTGATTCGCTGCGTGGATGGCGGCCGTCTTGCTGCGACTACTCGTCCTGATCGTGGTCATTGGCTGGCCCTCCCCTGGGCTTCATCGAGACTCAATCGCTGGTGACGGTGTGCACGGCCGAGCTGGAGGCGTTCACCCAGCGCACGTGACCACCCGTCTTGATCTGAACGGCGGCGGGGGTGAACGAGAACCCGCTCACCGCGATCTGCACGACCGCCGAATCGGAGCCGCTGGCGTCGACCTGCACCGAGCCAACCATGCCCATGGTGCGATGCGGGATGCAGTGGTAGCCGAACGTGCCTGCGCTCGCGAACGTGAACGATGCGGACTGGCCGACCGCGAACGGTCCGAAGTTGAACGACGCGCCGCCGCTGCTGCCGCCACCGCCCGTGCCACCGCCTCCCCCGTAGGGGGAGGTCGGCGAGCTGCTCTTCGAGCAGGCGCCGGCCCCGAGCGCGATCACGAGCCCGGCGAGGACGAGAGCACCGACGCGGCGGGGATGGGAAGGTGGGACGATGGCCACTCTGCGCCAGGCGCCTGGCGCAATGCTCGAGCCACGAGGCGGAACGGGCAGCGCGGGCGGTCTCTCGACGGATCCGTCGCCGAGGGCTGAATGTTTCGCTGCGTTGTTCATGGGCTCCCTCCTGTTGGAAGTGGTCTGCGGGCCTCTCTCTCTACGCTCTGTTGGATGCGGAGATCACCCGCTTGACGCCTTGCCGCCAGTCGGGAAAACTGTGCTGTTCGTCCGGTACCGGCGCGCACCGGCCGCCGCGCCCGCGGCCAACGCGCTGAGGACACCATGAGCGCCGACACGCTTTCCGACCTGCTTCGCGCCGTCCGCCTGCGGGGCGCGTTCTTCTTCTACGTCGAGGGCGCGGAGCCCTGGGTCGTCGAGACGTCGCGATCGAGCGAGCTCATCCCCGTGATCATGCCGGGGGTCGAGCACCTGATGGAGTTTCACGGGATCGCGAGCGGCTCGTGTTGGGCCGCGATCGTCGGTGACGAGCCGATCCGCCTGAACGAGGGCGACGTCGTCTTCTTCCCGCAAGGCGATCCGCACATCATGTCGAGCGCGCCCGGGATGAGGGCGGAGATCCTGGACGGCGGCCTCCACTTCACGCCCCGACCGCCCCAGCTGCCATACTGCCTGAGGCCCGGCCAGGACACGTCCACCGCGCGCCTCGACGGCGGCGGACGCGAGCAGACCACGGTCGTGTGCGGCTTCCTGGGATGCGACGCCAAACCCTTCAACCCGCTGCTGGCGTCGATGCCGCGTGTGTTGCGCGTGCCGGGCGTTGCGGCGGAGGGGAAGTCGTGGATCGCGAACTTCCTGCGCTCGGTGGTCGAGGAGTCCAGCCGCAAGCGGCCGGGAGGAGAGGCCGTGCTCGAGCGCATGAGCGAGATGCTGTTCGTCGAAGTCCTCCGCCACTACGTGGACGGTTTGCCGCCGGACCACAGGGGATGGCTCGCGGGGATGCGGGATGCGGCCGTGGGCCGGGCGCTGGCCCTCATGCACGAGAAACCCGCGGATCCGTGGACGCTCGAGCGGCTCGGCGAGGAGGCTGCGATGTCGCGCTCGGTGCTCGCCGAGCGGTTCGTCCACTTCATCGGGCAGCCGCCGATGCAGTACCTCGCGCAGTGGCGGATGCAGCTCGCCGCCGGCCGGCTGCGCGACACCGACGCGAAGGTGGTGGACGTCGCGTTCGACGTCGGGTACGACAACGAGGCCGCGTTCGCGCGCGCGTTCAAGCGCGCGGTCGGCGAATCACCCGGCGCGTGGCGCCGTGCTCACCGCGGCATCCAGAAGGGACACCCGGCGCCGGCCTTGGCGAACTGACAGGCGTTGTCGAGCTAACCTCACTACCTCCAACGGCTTCCGCCCGGCCACCTCCCCCAAGTCAAGCCGCTCTCAAGCGCCGCCTCGATCCTCGATCGTGCGTGGTGACGAGCCGGCTTCACGCCGAAGCCTCGCTCGGCCGCGGGAATGGAGGATCCCATGCAGGAAGCTAGAGCGCTCCGCACGGCTGCTCGCATCGCCCTGACCTGCGCCGCGGTTCTTGGCGCGATCGCAACGGCCTCGCCCTCGCGAGCGTGGCTCTACGACCAGAATCACAACCGCATCGACGATCGCATCGAGAGCGTAAACGCCAACGGCATCGACGCAGCTTACGAGAACGGCAACTCGAGCGAACGGCCGATGATCGGCGTGAGCGCGGGGCCGCCGATCACCTATCGCGTCTACGCCGGCTACGACCACCACCCGTCGGCGCTGGACGCCCAGGGGCTGGGCGCGACCGGCGCCAGCGTGCTCTACGCCTTCCACTCGATCGACTATCTCATGGCGCAGGCCACCTACCCCCAGATCCAGCTCATCGTCGCGCAGGCCGGCGTGACGC
>VBOS01000558.1 GCA_005893185.1 Candidatus Eiseniibacteriota bacterium | reverse complement strand
GAACGACCCTCCCGGGGAAACCACCATTCGGATCCGGTTGACCTCGAGCGCGGCCGGTGGAGGCGGGGGCGGTGTCAACTCGAAACGGGCCGCAATGGTGTGGTTGCCGTCGACATTGTGGAAGGTGAAGCCGGTCACGCCACCCACCGAGGCAGAGTCCACCAACACGTCCGCCACGTGATCGCCGGGGTCGGGTGTCATGATGAAACTCTGGTCGGCTCCGCTGCTCACTTGCACGACGCCACTCGGGGTGATGGTGCCGTCCTGGCCCGCGCTCTCCGTGATCGTGAACGTAATCGTGGGGGCGCATGCGACCTGCAGTGCGCCGACCAGGCCGCAATCGTCGGGGGTGAGCCCGGGCGCGCACGGCGAGCTGTTCTGCAACTGGTAGTTACCGGTGGCGGCGCTGCAGAACAAGGGGTTCGCGGAGAAGTCGTGAGGTCCGGGCGAAACGCCGGAATAGCCTGTCTCGCAATGGAAGACATCGTTGCAGTCCAGCACGATCTCGCCCCCCGAAGCCTGGATCCCATAGCGGCCGTCGACCACGATGTTCCCCAGCAGCACGGCCTTCGAGTTGCCCTGGAGGAACACTCCGGATCCTCCGACCATGGTGTTGTTCCGGATCAGCAGGGGACTGGGATTGAACGCGATGTTGAAGACCTCGCTGAATCCATTCTGGACGATGCACACATTGCCGGTCACGCGCGTCGTGTCGGTCCGCGTCAGGTCGGAGATGAACGTGCGTCCGTGGATGACGTTGTTCTCGACCCGGGCCGCGCCGATGCCGCCCGGCCCGACGTCGGAGATCTCGATCGCGGAGATGTTGCCGTTGGGGTCGTCGGCGTGGAAAACGTTGTCGTGAATCCATGGCGTCGACTGGGCCGATGTCACATGCGAGCTCGGGGCGGCCGCAAAGGTGAAGAACTCGTTCCCGGCGACCTCGGATGTGGATCGGTAGAGCACGATCGTGCGTTCGAAGTTGTCGACGAAGCGATTGTAGAGCACAGCCGGAGAGGTCTGATAGCAGTAGACGGCGTGACGATTGAGCGGCCCGGCGTGCTCGATGGTGAAGCCGCTGACGACCGCGCTGTCGGCGCCGATCACGCCGTGTCCCAGATCCTGCGCGTCGATGACGGTGGAGTCGCGACCCGATTCGCCGACCAGGGTAACGCCGGGCGGAAGCTGGAGATCGTGCTCCATATAGGTGCCAGCCGCGACGCGCACCATGTCGCCCGATTGCGCGAGGGCCAGCCCGCCCTGGATGGTCGTCGCGTCCCCGCCGCCGCCCGGACGTACGTACCAGACGGCTCCGCGTGCAGCGGTTGCACCGAACACCAGAGCGACACCCAGAGTCATGGCGGCGACGAGCACGCACCGCACTTGTGGACGGAAGAGATGATCTGACATGCGCGACCTCACGAGTTGGTTCGCCGAGGGGTAAAGGACTGGTCCGGGAGGCAGGCGGGCGTGATCCGTAAGCCCCGAAGGCAGGAGGTCATTCGAGCCATCAAGTCCTCCGCATGACGTGGGACGCACGGTTCGGTACTTGATCGCTTCGGTCTTGAAGCGGTCCGGGGCTCGGCGCGGGCGGCGCGTGGGCGCATTTCGAAGACTCGAGATAGGACGGAACGCTGATATGCGCGAGCCCGAGATTACGCCGGGTAGGACCTCCCGTCCAGCACGATTACACGCGCCGCGCGGCCTGGGGAGACTCGAACCCGGCCTCGCCGTGGCTCGTGGTAACCTCCACTTGGCAGTCTCTTATGACAGGCCGCAGGCGGCCAAGCCTGCGAATTTCCAACCCGTCGGGATCTCGATGGCGAACCTCCAAGACCTTCAACCCGCGGCCGTAGTGCGTCGCATCTTGCCACACGCGCTCGCGATCGGCCTCGCGGCTGTCGTCCTCGGGCTGCTGCTCTCGATCCACGTCAGCGCCCCCTGGATCTACCTCCACGACGACAACGGCGCGTGGACGCAGATGATGGCGAGCGCCCATCTGCGTGCGGGGCTCGCGGCCACCGGTGGGCAGGGCGCGATGGTGCGGCGCGCAGACGGCGGCCTCGATCGCTATCTCCACCACCCGCCGCTCTACCCGCTAATCGTCGCGGCAGTCTACCGGGCGACCGGGCGCAGCGATACCGCCATCACGCGCCTGGTTCCGGCGTTCTTCCATTTCGTGGGATTCGCGGCGGCGGTGGCGCTCGCGTTCATCTTGTTTCCGGCGAGTCCTGCGAGACGCCTCGTCGCGGTTGGGCTCTATGCGCTCGTGCCGATGAGCGCCTACTTCGGCAAGATGCCAAACTTCGAGCCGGTCGGACTCGCGTGGGTCAACCTGGCGATGGTGGCGACGTGCCGTCACCGGCGGAGCGGCGGGCGCCTGTCGCTCGCCCTGGCGGTTGTGTTCTGGGTGCTGGCGGGTCTCACGAGCTGGGGGGCGTACGCGGCTGCGCTCGGGTTCGTGGCCTTGTTTGCGTTCGAAGGCTGGCGCGAGCGGCGCCCCGAGCGCAGCCGCGCGGCGCTCGTCCTCGGCGCCTCGGCGGGCGGCACGGCCGCCCTGGTGCTGGCGCAGATCCGCATCATCGCGGGCAACTCGTCCAACCTGCTCGGCGCGGGCGGGCATTGGGCCACCCCGAGCGCGACGCCCGCCGAGGTCCTCGCGGCGCTCGGGACCGCCTTCGATTTCAACCGCATCTATTTCGCGAACGTTCCCTTCCTGCTCTACATCGCCTGGGCGTTCAGTCGCCTCCGCGCCCTCCTGTCCGGCGTCCGGTTGAACGAGGACCAGCGCGTGCTGTGCGCCGGCTCGGCCGGCGTCGCGCTCTACGCGCTCGCGTTCCTCCCGGCGCTCGCGATTCACGCGTACGGCCAGTTCTGGTTCCTGCCGTTCGAAGTGCTCGCAGCTGCCGACGTCGCGCTTGCGGCCTGGGAGAGGCTCGGGAACCGCCGTCGCATGCGACTCGCGCTCGCCGGTCTCGCGGTGGCCGGCACGCTCGCGTCCGCCGCATACACGCTCGCCTACCGTTATTCCCGACCCCACGGCTACGCCGTACGCACTGCGCGGTTCATCGCAGAGCGCTACTACACGACGCCCTGAGCCGGCGCCCCGCCCGCGATCACGCCGGCCTG